>JAHFGE010000160.1 GCA_023247575.1 Candidatus Omnitrophota bacterium
ATCTCTATGTTTATGATTTTTCTTATCCCTGGCAACAAACCACAGGCAGGCTGGAATCATAGTGTTATAAAAAAGCTGTGACGGTAAGGCCACCATGCAATCCACAATATCAGCCTCGACCATTTTCTTACGGATCTCCCCCTCACCAGATGTATTAGAAGACATGGAGCCATTGGCTAAAACAAAGCCAGCCGTTCCCGAAGGACTAAGATGATGAATGAAATGCTGTACCCAGGCAAAGTTGGCGTTACCAACCGGAGGAGTGCCATATTTCCAACGCGCGTCTTCACGCAGCATCTCACCTTTCCAGTCGCTATCATTAAACGGCGGATTAGCGATCACATAATCAGCCTTCAAATCCTTGTGGCCGTCATTAAGAAAACTGCCTTCATTATTCCAGGCAATATTGGCGTCAATACCACGAATGGCCAAATTCATCTTACACAATCGCCAGGTGGTCTGATTAGACTCTTGACCATAGATGGAAATATCACCGATGCGGCCGCCATGGGCTTCCACAAATTTTTCGCTTTGCACGAACATGCCACCTGAACCGCAACAAGGGTCAAACACTCGTCCCTTATATGGCTCAAGCATCTGGACTAAAAGCTGGACTATGCAACGAGGCGTATAAAACTGTCCACCGCTTTTACCTTCCGCATCTGCAAATCTGCCGATGAAATATTCATAAACCCTTCCTAAAATATCCTTACTGCGATTTTCCTTGTCACCCAGACCGATTGTACCGATAAGGTCTATCAACTCTCCCAGCCGCTGCTTATCCAGCCCTTCACGCGCGTAATTCTTAGGAAGAACACCTTTAAGAGTAGCATTGTCCTTCTCAATTTCATCCATCGCATCGTCAATGAGTTTGCCGATGTGAGGCTGCTTGGCATTCTTTTGCAAATAATCCCATCGGGCTTTCTTGGGGACATAAAAGACATTTTCGGCCCTGTATTCGTCGGAATCTTCCGCATCAGCACCTTTGGTGTTGGATAGCTTTGTATAAAGCTCAATGAAGGCGTCTGAAATGTATTTTAAAAAAATAAGGCCAAGCACCACATGCTTGTATTCTGCGGCATCCATGTTATTACGCATCTTATCTGCCGCCTGCCAAAGTTTGGCTTCAAATCCTAATTGTTCACCATTCGGTTTTTTCTGTTTGGCCACTTTACACTTATCCCCTTGGATGAAACTGTTTATGCACCCTTTTTAAACGTTCCCTGTCGACGTGGGTATAAATCTGCGTCGTGGAGATGTCCGCATGTCCCAGCATCTCCTGCACCGAGCGCAAGTCGGCTCCGTGCTCCAGCAAATGAGTGGCAAACGTGTGCCGCAAAGTATGCGGCTTGATATTTTTTTTGATGCCGGCAAGCCTAGCGTATTGCTTAATGATGGCCCACACCGACTGGCGGCTTATCCTCTTGCCCTGCTGGCTCAAGAATAAGTTTTCCGTCTGCGTCGTCTTTAATAATTTGGGCCGCACTTTTCCGTAATAATAAGCCAGCGCCTCTCTGGCTTTCCTACCGATAGGGATAATTCTTTCCTTGCTGCCTTTACCTAATGCCCGTACAAACCCGGCCTCTAAATTAACGCTGGAGGTCTTCAAATCCGATAATTCCGAAACGCGCATCCCCGAGGCATAAAAAAGTTCCAAAATAACATAGTCCCTTTTCTTCTTAGACCCAGCTTTGTAAGCCACCTGGAGGATTGTCTCCACTTCTTTTTGAGTGAGCACCTCCGGTACGCGCTTGAAAAGCTTAGGCGTCTCAACCAAGGTAGTGGGATCTTGCTTGGCTAAATTTTCCCGCACCAAAAATCGATGGAACATCTTGATGGCGGCCAGGTGCCGGCAAATCGAGGTCGTCGACAAACCCCCTTTTTTCAAGGCCATCATAAATTGAGTGACCTGGTCATGATGGATGCTGTCAGAATTTTGGATCTTACGGTCGGCTAGAAAGCCTGTATATTTTTCCAAATCATGGGTATAAGCCGACAGCGTGTTTTTGGCCAAACCGCGCTCGACGGCCATGTAATTGATAAATTCACTGATTAAAGCTTTCATATGGTAACCCTTCGACAAGCTCAGGGTTAATTCAGACAGTGACTTACGTTCACTTCTTTCCGTAAGTCACGTCTTCATTAATGAAATTTCCTTTAAGTTTATCATCGCGGAAATGGTCTCGCAGCATACGATCAAAAGCGCGTAAATCACTTCGAATGCGGGAATAATTACGTATATTCCGCGGCTGGTCTAAAGAAGCCTTATAAAAACTAAGCAGGTCAGCCAACTGATTTAAACTTTGAGCCTTCTGAGGCTTTAACAAAAGTTTCATCTGCTCAATATGGTCAAAAATTTGCCTTAAGCTTTGTTTGACCGCGCCATCATTTTTATCGTCGATACCCGTCCATAAATCCCTATACCAGGCTTTAATCAGAGCATAATGATTTTTGTAATTAAAAACCGGATTGGTTTGCGGAGCAGGATACTCCTGGGGTTCCAAAACCGGAATAAAATCCGTACTCTCCTGTTGTCCCCCTTTTTTCTGACGGATAAATTTCTTACGCAAGCTATCGCAGGCTGAAAGACTAACAGTAAGCACAAGCACAAAAGAAATCATTAACAAACACCTACGATTTAAAAAATATTTCACCATGATCATCTCCTTGTAGGATTGTCATTCCCGCATGCCTTAAGCGGGAATCTA
>JAHFGE010000064.1 GCA_023247575.1 Candidatus Omnitrophota bacterium
AGGTTTGTCCGACCGCGGCCCTGGACTTGGCTCATAAAACGAAAGAAGATAAAAAGAAGGAGATCACCAAATTTACATTGAACGCCGAGTTGTGTTGTTTTTGCGGTCTGTGTGAGGAAATTTGCCCGACCGATGCCATTTACTTTAACCCAATGTACGAAGTGTCCTATTTTAAACATGCTGATTTGAACGATATTGATCTTATGAGTGCTGAGAAATATAAGCATATTAATGAGGAGAACATTGATGTCTGAGATGCTTTTTTATCCTCTGGCAGCGAGTGTTTGTATCTTTGCCGGTTTAGCCGTGACACAAAAAAATGTTTTTCATTGTGCTTTGTACTTAGCGATGGTGCTTTTAAGCATTGCAGGAATTTATTTTTATTTGGATGCTCCATTTTTAGGAGTCATTCAAATACTGGTGTATGTAGGGGGGATCATTACTTTATTTGTTTTTGCCATTAAGCTCACCGCCCATATCGAAGATAAAGTGATTCGCCAGACCAGCCAGCAATGGGTGCCGTCTCTTATGATTACAGGGATCCTTTTATGTGTTTTGTTTAGGTTCTTTAGTCAGAATCCATGGGCTAACCCCAATTTAGGAAAACCAACCACACTTGCCCAGCTGGGTAATTTTTTAATGACCAATTATGCTGTGCCGTTTGAGTTTATATCGCTTTTATTATTGGCTGCCATGGTGGGCGCCATTGTGATTGGAAAGGTTAAAAAATGATTCCTTTAGAACACTTTTGTCTTCTTAGTGCCTTTCTTTTTTGTGCGGGTATTTACGGGGCACTTACTCGCCGTAATGCTATTGGTATTTTGATTTCCATTGAACTGATTTTAAATGCCGCCAATATCAATTTGGTCGCCTTTAATAAATATTTGGGGACTAACGATGGTTTGGGACAAGCCCCGACGGTACCGTCGGGGCAAGTATTTGCATTGTTTGTGGTAGCCATCGCTGCCGCCGCTAGTGTGGTGGGGCTGGTTTTGATTATTGCTATTTATCGTCATGCGAAGTCTTTATTTACTGAAGGATTTCATTTAATGAAAGAGTAAGTCTATGCATATCGCGCATTATATACCGCTGTTTCCTTTTTTAGCCTTTGTGATCAATATCTTTGTCGGCCGTAGGCTAAAAATAGGTAGCGCTTATTTGGCTGTGGGTACCTGCGTCTTATCATTTTTATGTTCTTTGAAAGTTTGGCAAGGGTTTTTACAAGGGGAGAGATCTTATAGCTTGGGTACTTGGTTGCTGATCCAGGGCAAGCCTTTGGATTTTGGCATCATCGTGGACCCCTTGACCATTATGATGCTTTTAATCGTTTCCTTTATTGGAACCTTTATTTTGATTTATTCCATTGGCTATATGCACGACGACCCCAGGTTCTCCCGTTATTTTGCCTATATTTCATTATTTATGGCTTCCATGCTGGGGCTGGTATTGGCAGATAATTTTATCTTGCTGCTGATTTTCTGGGAGGGAGTCGGCCTGTGCTCTTATTTTCTTATTGCCTTTTGGCATGAGCGGCCGGCAGCGGCCAAAGCGGGTATCAAAGCTTTTGTCACCACTAGAATCGGGGACACAGGATTTTTAGTAGGGATGTTGTTATTATTTTTTACCACTGGCACTTTTCATTTTAGTGATTTTCAATTCTTAAGGGGACCTGAACCTGTTTTGACGTTGGCCGCCATATTAATTTTTGCCGGGGCGATTGGTAAATCCGCCCAGTTTCCTTTGCATGTCTGGCTTCCCGATGCCATGGAAGGCCCAACTCCCATTTCTGCCCTTATCCATGCGGCTACCATGGTGGCGGCAGGCGTGTATTTGGTGGCCCGCTGTTTCCCGCTTTTTGCAGCTCATCCAGCGGCTTTGCAGACCGTGGCTGTTATTGGGGGCATTTCGGCCTTAATGGCAGCGACGATCGCTGTGGTCAATAATGACATTAAACGTGTGCTGGCCTATTCTACCATCAGTCAGCTTGGGCTTATGATGTTGGGCTTAGGGGTTGGAGGATTAAGTGCCGGAACATTTCATTTAATGACCCATGCTTTCTTTAAAGCGCTTCTATTCTTATGTGCTGGCAGCATCATTCATGCAGTTGGCATTCAGGACATCCGTCAGATGGGAGGACTTTTTTCTAAAATGAAGGTGACGTCCGTGACCTTTTGTATCGGGGCGCTGGCTTTGGCCGGGGTGCCGCCTTTTGCAGGGTTTTGGTCCAAAGATGAAATCCTTTTGACGGCCTGGAATAATCATCATCCGGTTTTGTTTGCTGTGGCTTTGCTAACCAGTTTATTGACTTCGTTTTACATGGCCAGACTTATTTTCTTGGTTTTATTTGGAAAACCACGCAGCGAATTGCATGCGCATGAGTCACCAGCTGTGATGACTATTCCTTTGGTCGTATTATCTGTATTTGCCGCATTGGCTGGATTTATTGGTTCGCCTTTAAAAGAGGCAACAGGGGCATACGAGGGAAGTCAGGTGATGATGCTGGCCTCAACCATGGTGAGCTTAACAGGTTTGGGTTTAGCTTACCTTATATATATCCGTCAAATGGCTTTGCCTCAATCATTACTTATGTCCTGCCAGGGGCTTAAACAGTTGTTGCTTAATAAATATTACATTGATGAGATTTATGAGGTTGTACTGGTCAAACCCATTTTACGTTTATGCCAGGGCAGTTTTAGCTTCGATATGAAGATCGTGGATGGGTTAGTTAATGGCGTTGCCAATGTGACGCAATTTTGTTCCGGCGTTTTGCGGCGTACGCAGACCGGGCTGGTACAAAACTATTTACTGGTCCAAGTTTTTGGGGTGGTGTTATTAATTATGTGGCTATTAAAAATATAAACCAGTTTGTCGTTCCCGAACGTTTTAATCGGGAACTTAGTACTTGCAAGCACTAGATTCCCGCTTAAAGCATGCGGGAATGACAGGTGGTAAAAACTATGATTCCTATACTCTCTACGCTTATCTTTTTACCTTTACTAGGCGCTATCATTATTTTTTGTCTGCCTCCTCGTCTGGAAAAGAGCATTAGGTTTTTAAGCCTTTTGGTTACCGGTGTTGTTTTAGCAGTGAGTGTTTGTTTGGTCATGCATTTTGACCCCGCCGTTGGCGGGGCAAGCAATTCCATGCAATTTGTTGAGTATCATCCCTGGCTTCATAATTTGCATATCTGGTATTTTTTGGGAGTCGATGGTCTTAGTCTGCCGCTGGTTTTTCTGACGGCGCTTTTAGGATTTCTGGCCTGTCTGTCTTCCTACGAGATCAAGGAGCGGGTCAAAGAATATTTTATTTTTTATCTGCTGTTGATGACCGGCATGATAGGGACTTTTCTGGCCCTGGACCTTGTGTTGTTTTATATTTTTTGGGAAATCGTTCTCATCCCTATGTATTTTTTGATCGGGATATGGGGAGGGCCTCGTCGGGAATATGCCGCGGTCAAATTCTTTTTATACACCCTGGCTGGTTCTGTTTTGATGCTATTGGGAATTTTAACGGCGTATTTTTTATCTACCCCGCATACGTTTAATATGCTGCAGCTTGGCCTTAGCGGTTTTGATTTGCGCTGGCAAATAATTTTATTTTTAGCTTTCTTTCTGGCCTTTGCCGTCAAAGTTCCGGTTTTTCCTTTTCATACCTGGCTGCCGGATGCCCATGTGGAAGCCCCCACGCCAGTCAGTGTTCTGCTGGCGGGGGTTTTGCTTAAGATGGGCGGTTATGGTTTATTGCGAGTCTGTTTTCCGATATTTAAAGCAGCCGCCTTCGTGCTGGCGCCTGTCCTGGCCATGTTAGGAGTAGTGAATATTGTCTATGGAGCCTGGGTGGCCTTTGCCCAGACGGATTTTAAGAAGATGGTGGCTTACTCGTCTGTTAGCCACATGGGCTTTGTGCTTTTAGGGGCGGCGAGTCTTACTGTCACAGGGTTTAACGGGGCGCTGTTAGGAATGTTTAATCACGGCATTATTACCGGCGGAATGTTCTTACTTGTAGGCGTGCTCTATACTCGGGCGCACACACGTGAACTCAATCGATTTGGTGGCTTAACGAATTCCATGCCATTTTATGCCTTTTGTTTGACCTTTTTGTCTTTAGCCTCTTTAGGGCTCCCGGGTTTAAGTGGATTTGTAGGAGAGTTTCTGTCTTTAGTTGGAGCATTTAAGCCTTATCCATGGCTGGTGGTGGCTGCCGGCATCGGACTGGTGATGACCGTCGGGTATTTCCTGTCTATGATCGGGCGCGTTTTGTTGGGAGCGCTTAATCCTAAATGCGTCCCATATGTGGATATGAATACCCGCGAACTTGTCACCATCGTGCCGTTAATGGCGATTGTCTTGATCGTGGGTTTTTACCCGCAATCAGTTCTCAATTTTCAGCAAGAAGCTATGCAAGGACTGGCTCATTTATTTAAACTATGACCATTCAATTTTTATTTCCTGAATTGCTGTTAGTCTTTTTTGCCGTCGCAGTTTTATTCGGGAGCGTTTCCAATTTTTTTAAAAAATTTACACCCGTCGTGGCCGCTTTAGGGCTGCTGGGAGCCTTGTTACTGCTGCCGGCCGCCAGTCAAAGCTCCACAGCTGTATTCTTTCATCTTCTGGAGGCCGATACTATCTCTGCCTTTTTCCGTACCCTTATTCTTATAGGTTCGGCCCTGATTGTCTTTTTGTCGATGGGCGAACCGCAGATTCAGGAGCAGGACAGGGGAGAGTTTTATTTTTTTATTTTGACCCTGGCTATCTCCATGATGATCGCTGTATCATCGCGAAACCTTTTGATGATCTACATCGCCCTGGAGACCGTTTCGATTATTTCCTACATCTTGGTGGGTTATCTTAAACAGGATGCTTTCTCCTCGGAAGCTGGATTAAAATATTTTCTGTTTGGGGCTTTGTCCACTGGCATTATGCTGTACGGTATTTCTTTGCTGTACGGATTGTTCGGCACTCTGGACTTGCCCACCATGGCTGCGGCGGTAAAACAAGAACATATTTATTTCCCAATTTTTATTTTATCTATGGTGTTTGTTTTAGCTGGACTGGCGTTTAAATGTTCCCTGGTGCCTTTTCATATGGCGGCGCCGGATGCCTACCAGGGAGCGCCGACGCCTATCAGTGCCTTTCTTTCCATCGGCCCCAAGGCCATGGGATTTGCGCTTTTGTTACGGGTTTTCTTGGGTACCCCTACACCCTTGATTGCTAAATGGAGCGCACTGGCGCAATGGTTAGCCATCATTACGATGACTTTAGGCAACATCATTGCTTTAAAGCAGACCAACGTCAAACGTCTGCTGGCTTATTCTTCCATTGCCCATGCCGGGTTTATGCTCATGGCCCTGGCTGCGGTCAATGCTTCAGGAATCAAGGCGCTTTTATTTTACCTTTTTATTTATGTGTTTATGAATGTGGGGGCTTTTGGATGTGTGGTCTTGACCCAACGGCAGGAGGTAGCGCAGTACGCCGGTCTTTCTCGTCAATATCCGTTTGCGGCTTTTGTTATGTCGATATCACTTTTGTCTTTAGCTGGCTTACCGCCCTTGGCCGGGTTTATGGCCAAGTTTGTGGTGATTGCCGCTGCCATACAGGCCAAGTTATACCTTTTGGCCATCATCGCGGTGTTAAACAGTGTCATCGCGCTTTTTTATTATCTGCGCATTATCAAGGCGATGTATTTGAGTAAGACCGAAATAGGGGGACAGTTGAATTCAACTGTCCCTCATAGTAGGGCACTTATCCTCGCTTTAACCCTGACACTTCTGGTCAACATCCTGCTTGGCCTGTGGCCGCAAGGACTTATGCCCTGGCTTTCGCTTTCTCCATAAAACCATTCGATAATAAAAATTTTCTGTTACAATATCGCCATGTCTATTTTGGGAACAGACCAACGGCCGTTGCGGGTGGCGATTGTGGGCGCAGGCCCGGCAGGATTTTATGTGGCGGAAGTCCTTTTCAAACATGATTTGAATATTAAAGTAGACATGTTTGAGAAGCTGCCGGCCCCTTTTGGTCTGGTGCGCTACGGTGTGGCCCCTGACCACGAAAAAATCAAAAACGTCATTAAAATTTACGAAAAAACTGCCTCCCATCCTCAGTTTTCTTTCTTTGGTCATGTCAATGTCGGGGTAGATATTAGTGTCCTGGAGTTGCGCCGGTTTTATGATGCCACCATATTTTGTTACGGAGCAGAACTTGATAAACATTTGGGGATTGAGGGTGAAGGTTTAAAAGGAAGCCACACCGCCACTGAATTTGTGGGATGGTACAATGGCCATCCTCGCTTTCGTGATCAGGTTTTTGATCTTCAGTGCGAGGCGGCGGTTGTGGTAGGCCAGGGCAATGTGGCCATGGACGTGGCGCGCATTTTATGCAGCACCGCAGATGAATTAAGTAAGACCGATATCTGTCAGCATGCTTTGGATGTACTGGCAAAAAGTAGAATCAAAGAAGTTCATGTGTATGGCCGGCGGGGGCCTGTGCAGGCGGCTTTTACGCCTTTAGAAATCAGGGAGATGGGGCAGTTGTCTAATGCTTATCCGGTGGTTGATCCCAAGGATTTGGAGCTTAACCAGGCCAGTCTCCTGGAACTGGAAGGGGCGGCGGATGCGGTTAGAAAGAAAAATCTGGAAATTTTACGCTCCTTTACGAATGTCCCGCCCAATAGCTCTAGGCGTAAATTTGTTTTGCATTTTAAAAGGAGCCCGGTGCAGATTATTGGTAAGAATCAGGTGGAGAAGGTTAAGTTTGAAATTAATGAGTTGACGGGGGAGCCCCACCAGCAATCAGTCAAAGGAACCGGACAGTTTGAAGACATAGAATGCGGGGTTTTCTTTACCAGCATCGGCTATGCGGGCGTTCCTATGCAAGGGTTACCCTTTTCGCCTAAGGGGATTGTACCTAACGATCACGGCCGGATTCTGGCTGATGGTAAAGCGATTCAAGGCTCGTATGTTTCCGGCTGGATCCAGCATGGGGCCAGCGGAGTTATTGGCACCAACAAGATTGTGGCTGAAGAAACTGTAGGGTCTTTGATGAAGGATTTAGCCCAACTGGCTCCTTGCGAGGCCCCCAGCACAGAGGAAGTGGTCAAACTGCTTAAGAGCCGCAGTATAGAGTTGATTACTTTTATCGATTGGAAGAAAATTGACGCCTATGAAATCATGATTGGTCTTAGGTGTGGCAAACCGCGTGAAAAAATCACCCGGGTTTCCCAGATGATCTTCATCGCCCGGGATCCATAAAAAAATTCTAAATTCATACACTTCAATGCTATATAACCCTACAAAAACCTTCGTACCTTCGTCGCTAAGAGTGGTAAGAAAAAAGTTCTTGGCATTTTCAACAAAATAGGGTATAGTTATATCATCTTTTCTCGGGATAAAGGGTCAAAGAACCCTACGGGAGTCGCAAGGAGGTACATCCTATGATCGGTCCACATAGTCAAGAGTCCAATGAAAAGGGACAGAAAGAAGATGAATCAACATTCGCTTGGGATGAGGCGAACGTTTTAATCTAAAATTTTTCCTAGGCCACGCCCCCCGCTTTCAGCGGGGTTTTCAGGCGCGGCCTTGTTTTTGTAAATCACATAACCCTTTATATAACAGCTAGATATTTGCTAATAAAAAAGCCTCTGAAACATTTCAGTGGCTTTTTTGGTTAAACTCCCCTAAGCCCCTCTTTTGTAAAGATGGGGAAGGAGGAGTTAATCAATCACGCAATCCGCAGGGAGGGGTTTGGCCATCAGATCGCTGGTGGCGGGGTCATTCTTAAAGAGGGTAATGATGGCTTCCATGCCAATGCGGCGGTTGAAATGCCCTAAGCTTTCGCCAGGTTTGGCATTGGCTTTCCAGTGTTTTAAAAGCACCTGAATCACTTGCGCCACGCGCTCACGAGGAATGGATTTCAAATAAATGCTGTTGCCGTCAGCAGAAAGTAAGGGGACTCCCTGGTGCTTGGCATCTTCGGTACCCATGAGCTTTAGCTGATACCGGTTTAAGCCGGAACCAATCAATCCGATGGTTTTAGTGGCTGGCCGAAAGCACTGCCGCTCGCAGCCGGTGATACCAATA
>JAHFGE010000065.1 GCA_023247575.1 Candidatus Omnitrophota bacterium
GCTGGATCATTTTAATCCGCAGCGTTTTCATTTGGAAGAATATTCGCAGCAGGGCATCGCGGTTGTTTTTAAAGATCTCCTCTATGATCAAAGCCGTCAAGTAGCCCTTGTTCATGTGCTGGTTAACGACGAGCATGTTTTTCAAAATATTCGCATTGTCATTTCCCAGACCACTCAAGGTTGGCGTTTAAACCTGGCCGAAGGGACCATGCTGATGCCTACCGCCGGAGTAGCTAAGGCTTTGGAGCTGGTGTACCAGGCCGCCTTAGCCACCGATCCAACAAATCCTTCGACTCGACCCGCCAAAGACGGGTCTCGCTCAGGATGGTGAGCGAGTGTAACGAGTCGAACCATAAAATCCAAGAGAAGGCTTGAATGTTTAAATTTGTCCGACCCTGGTTGGTGATTGTTCTGATCATGGCATTGTCTACGCCGGCTTTAGCTTGGGGGCTTCATCATCGCCATCATCGAAACCACGCCTCCTCTGCTGCGTTAACAGCTCGTTCAGCCCTTATCTGGGATGCCAGCCATAACCGGTATTATTTTGCCAAGAATATAGAAGAAAGGATTTATCCGGCCAGCACGACGAAGGTCATGACGGTGCTGTTGGCTTTGGAGAAACTGCCGTTGGACCAATATGTGACCGTAAGCCGGAAGGCCACACAAGTTCCTCCTACCAAATTGGATTTTAGGCCCGGGGAGCAGTATCGCGTGCAAGATTTGATCTATGCCTGCCTTTTAAAATCTGCCAATGACGCAGCAGGAGTCCTGGCAGAAGCGGTGGCAGGCTCTGAGGGAAAATTTGTCGATATGATGAACCAAAAAGCTTGGGCTTTAGGCGCACGGCATACGCATTTTGCCAATCCTCACGGCCTTCCTTCGCCGGGGAATCAGTACACCACGGCCATGGATATGGCGATTATTTTGAAAGAGGCGATCAAGAATCCTTTTTTTGAAAGGGCCATCACTTTTAAATATCGCATCCTCTACTCTAAAGGGGGACGGAGGCATTTTCTTAAAAGCCATAATAAATCATTGTTTTTAAATTGGAAACAAAACGTATTCGGTAAGACCGGTTACACCAGGGAGGCGCAGTCTTGTTTTGTGGGATACGTTAAGAAGGGTCAGAATTTATTCATTGTAGATCTTTTCGGCACTCATAAGCGCTGGGAATATTTAAAGTGGATCATGGAGCATTATGCGGGGATTAACCTGTAGAGACGAGGCATGGTTCGACTTCCTCGTCTCTACAAATTGATTGTCGAGAATCATTTTGTAAGGTAACATATAGCCAATTTTGATAAAGATGTCATGCCCGAACGTATTAATCGGGCATCTAGAACTTCTGGATTCCCGATAAAAGCATTCGGGAATGACAAAACACGGAGGTCTTATGAAAAATACTTTTTTAGTCTTTGTTTTGGTTGTTCTTGTAGCCTTTTTATTGGGGGTGAGTCTTTTAGTAAGCATTCACAATACCGTGACAGTAGCCATGATCCCCGTCGTTACTGAAGTAAAGCAAATTGAGACGACTCAGAGACTCATCCTGCAGAGATTAAATAAAGGCGGCAATGAGGAGACGGTTTTAGGGCGGTTATCATCTATAGAAAATAAACTCAACGTTTTACAGGCCAGAAATACCGTCCCATCATTTATCCCTCCGCAGCCGCCGCAGGAAGATTTTAATAAAGTTTACAGTATCGACGTAGGCTCCTCTGTGATTAATGGCAAAAAAGATGCTCCTATAACGATTGTGGAATTTACAGATTTACAATGCCCCTTTTGTGTTCGTTTTTGGCCTCCGGTCAAAGAAGTATTAAAGGCTTATCCAGATAAGGTCAACTATGTGATGAAGAATTTTCCTTTAAGCTTCCATCCCAATGCCCGGCCGGCCGCTAAAATGGCTTTGGCCGCTCATGAACAGGGCAAATATTATGAGATGGTTGATCTGCTTTTGCAAAATGCAGGCGACGTCTCTGAGGCAAAAGTGAAAGAATATGCCAAGCAGCTTAAGCTTAATTATAATAAACTTATGGACGATGCCAGAAGTAAAGATGCCCAATATGAAAAAATCATCAGTGAGGATTTGGCTTTAGGGGAGAAGGCGGATGTGCGCGGTACCCCCACATTTTATATGAACGGTAAAAAAACCATGGCGCGAGATTTAAGTTCTTTTAAGATAGAGATTGATAAGCTTTTGGCCGGCAAATAATTTGCTTGGCAAAACATACCCTTTGCTGTATATTTATTCCCTTTTGGGGAATAAATTCGAATATTCGAATATTCGAAATTGAGGATGAAAATATGGGTGGTCGGGTTGGCGGGCTAACAAGCAAATATTACTGGGAAACAGGAGGTCTTAAAGTTTCCGGCGGCCAGAAAGTGAAAGCAGGCACTATCTTAACCCGTCGTGGCCAGCAATGGAGGCCCGGTGTCAATGTGCTAGGCCGCAATTCCTTAACTGCTGCCGTTGACGGCGAAGTCTATTTTACCCGCAAGAAAAATAGCTATAATAGGATTGTAACGTTCATTAATATTAAACCTTCGGTCTAGTGTCATTACGAGGAGCGTAGCGACGAAGTAATCTTTTAAAAGATTGCTTCGCCTTTGGCTCGCAATGACACTTCTCATTACATGTGCGGCATCATTGGTTATGTCGGGACTCGCGACGCCAGCCCCATCCTTATCGAAAGTCTTAAAAAACTCGAATACCGTGGTTACGACTCCAGTGGTATCGGCCTTTTGGATCATGGCTCCAGGTTGATTGTCCGCAAATCCAAAGGCAAGATCCGCAATCTGGAAGAATTATTGCGCAGCCATCCCCTGCCATTTTCCACCGTCGGAATTTCGCATACCCGCTGGGCCACCCATGGCTTGCCTTGTGATGAAAATGCCCATCCTCATACCGATAACAAGCATCAAATCGCCGTCGTGCATAACGGCATTATCGAAAATTACGCTCAATTAAGAGAAAAACTTAAAAAACAGGGCTGCCGCTTTATCTCCCAGACTGATACCGAGGTCATTAGTCATTTAATTGCTGCTTGTTATAAAGGCGATTTAAAAGAAGCCGTTCAAAGGAGCATTAAACAACTCAAAGGGGCTTTTGCTATTGGGGTGATCAGTAAAGATCACCCTGATATGCTGGTCGCTGCTCGCGTGGGCTCCCCTTTAATTATCGGTTTGGGGGACGATGAAAATTATATTGCCTCCGATGTCCCGGCAATTTTAGATCGCACTCGTCGGGTGATTTATCTTCAAGACGGCCAGATGGCTGTACTAACCAAAGATAAAGTTGAAGTTTTTACCTTTGATGGCAAGAAAGTTGCCCCTAAAATCGATACGGTTTCTTTTACCATTGGCTTGGCCCAGAAGGAAGGCTATAAGCATTTCATGCTCAAAGAAATTCATGAGCAGCCTGGCGTTTTAGAAGCCATGCTTAAGACCCGTCTGGCAGGGGGGAAATTGAAACTGGAAGGCCTGGATGTTTCCGACAAAGTTTTAGCCTCTATTAAGAAAGTCATGATTGTCGCCTGCGGAACCGCTTATCACGCCGGTCTAGTGGGCAAGTATATCATTGAAAGCCTGGCTCGTTTAAGTGTTGAAGTAGATACCTCCAGTGAATTCCGTTATCGCAGCACCATCATCGATCAGAATACTTTGATTGTGGCCGTTAGCCAGTCGGGAGAGACCGCCGATACTTTAGCCGCTGTTCGAGAAGCCAAAGCCAAAGCCAAAGGGGCGAAGGTGGTCTCCATTTGCAATGTGGTCGGATCTTCGCTGGTTCGCGAGTCCAACGGGGTTTTGTATACCCACGCGGGTCCGGAAATTGGAGTCGCTTCCACCAAGGCGTATACCGCACAACTCATGATGTTTTATCTATTCGGTTTAAAGCTCGCTCAGGTGCGTCGTAGTACGCCTAGGAGCAGGATCAACAAAATCATCAAAGATTTGCAAAGTATCCCCAGACATTACAAGGAACTTTTAAAGAAAAACTCTAACGTTCTTAAAGTTGCCGAGGCCAATTCCCATTTTGGTTGTTTTCTTTATTTAGGGCGCAATATTAATTTCCCGACAGCCCTGGAAGGGGCCTTGAAACTCAAAGAAATTTCCTATATTCCGGCGGAAGGATATCCGGCAGGAGAAATGAAGCACGGGCCTATTGCGCTGATCGACGAATATCGCGCTGTTGTGTGTATTGCGGTGGCTTCCCATGTTTATGAAAAAATGATTTCCAACATTCAAGAGATTCGTGCCCGTAAAGGCAATGTGATCGCCATTGCTACCCAGGGCGATAGAGAAATCGCTCATCACGCCCACTATGTGATCGAAATCCCTCGTATTGAAGAACTGTTGACTCCGCTCCTGGCGGTTATCCCGTTGCAGCTGATGGCTTATTATATTGCGGTCAAACGCGGCAATGATGTGGACCAGCCGCGTAATTTGGCCAAGTCGGTGACTGTTGAATAAACCCTAAAATCTAAATTCTAAACTCTAAACAAATTCACCTCGTGCCGAGCAGATCTAGCAAAGCACTCGGTGCGAGGCAAATGATCAAATGTTCAAAAGTTCAAAACCATGGCTTAAAACATTAGGGTTTTGAATTTGTTTAGGATTTAGATTTTAGAGTTTAGAATTTCAAAATATGCTTTATATCGTTTCTACTCCCATCGGCAATCTCAAAGACATCACTTTACGGGCGCTGGACGTGCTCAAGTCTGTGGACCTCATTGCCGCCGAAGACACCCGTAAGACCAAAATCCTGCTGGACCATTACGGAATTCAAAAGCCCCTGACTTCTTATTTCGACCACAATGAAAAGGTTAAAGGACCCTATCTGCTAAAACTTTTCAAAGAAGGCAAATCGCTTGCCTTAGTCACCGATGCAGGCACGCCGGGTATTTCGGATCCTGGATATTCACTTATAAAGTTAGCTTACGAAAATCAAATACCAGTCACTGTGATTCCAGGGGTGACAGCTTTGATTACAGCCCTGACATTATCCGGCTTGCCTGCCCATCGGTTTGTATTTGAAGGGTTTTTGCCGCCTAAAACTGTAGGAAGGCGCAAGAAATTGGAAGAATTGAAAGGCGGGGGCGCCCCTACGGTTATTCTTTACGAATCCCCGCATCGTTTGTTAAAAACCCTGGAGGATATTAAAGAAGTCTTGGCAGATCCTTATGTCGTGGTGGCCCGGGAATTGACCAAGAAGTTTGAAGAGGTCAAAAAAGCCAGGGCCAGCGAGCTCATGGCGCACTTTACTTCCCGTCCGCCGAAAGGCGAGTTCGTGCTTTTGCTAAACTTGACAGCAGGTCAATAGGATGGTATGCTTACGTTAATCTTAGAAGCAAAAGAGTCTTTTAATTCGGTCCAGTGAGGCCGAGAAGGATTTAAATGAATATACGAAATAAAAACCCGTTTTCTGTCAAAAAGGAAACGGGTTGCTTTTTTGTAGGGGAATGATATGTCACAAAAAATGATGGATCATGAGGCGATTCACAAAGCCATTTTGCGTATGGCCCACGAAATACTTGAGAAACCCGCCACGCCACCCGAGGTGGCGGGGCGAGGTCTCGCCATCCCGCCAAGGCGAGATGGCGGATCGGGTATTAAGAATTTGGCCTTAATTGGCATTCGTACTCAGGGTGTAACATTGGCCGATCGTTTAAAAAAGGCTATTAAAGATATTGAAGGGGTCGAGGTGCCCATGGGCGTACTGGATATCACCCTTTACCGAGATGACTTGACCTTGGTTGGGCCTAAACCCCTGGTACGCCAAACTTACATTGATTTTGATATTACTGATAAACGGATTGTTTTGGTCGACGATGTATTTTTTACCGGGCGGACCATCCGCGCAGCATTGGATGCATTAGTGGATTTTGGTCGTCCAGCAAAAATCGAACTGGCGGTCTTAGTTGACCGCGGCCACCGCGAGCTTCCTATCCGGGCTGATTTTGTCGGAAAGAATATTCCTACAGCCAAGAGTCAAAATGTAAAAGTTGTTTTGCAAGAGGGCCATGATCAACAGGACGAAGTCCTTATTGAGGATAATCCATGAGCACTTTTCAACGCAAGCATCTGTTAGGCTTACAAGAACTCTCCAGAGAAGAAATAGAATTAATTTTGCAGACGGCGACCTCTTTCAAGGAAGTTTCTTCCCGCGATATCAAAAAAGTTCCGGCCCTGCGCGGCAAGACAGTGGTAACCCTTTTTTTCGAACCATCGACGAGAACCCGCATTTCTTTTGAACTGGCGGCCAAACGTCTTTCGGCAGATACCCTCAACATTGCCATCAATGTATCTTCCACAACGAAAGGCGAGACGCTCTTGGATACAGCTAAAAATATCGAAGCCATGAGTGTGGATGCGATGGTTGTGCGGCATAGTTTGTCCGGGGCTCCGTTTATTTTGGCGCAGGGGCTTCAATGCTCCGTCATCAACGCCGGCGATGGGTGCCGTGAACATCCGACTCAAGCGCTCCTGGATATGTTTACACTGAAAGAAAAATTTGGCCACATTGAAGGGTTGAAGGTAGCGATCGTCGGAGATATTTTACATTCAAGGGTGGCTCGTTCAAATATCTGGGGATTGACCAAGCTGGGAGCGCAAGTTACGGTTTGCGGCCCGGCCACGCTCATGCCGCGCGGTATTGAAGATATGGGAGTTCACGTGAGCTACGATCTCAAAGATGTTTTAAAGAATTCCGATGCCATTATTGCCTTGCGTATCCAGAAAGAACGCCAGCAGGATAAATTTTTACCCAGCCTGCGGGAATACTCAAGGCTGTTTGGTATCAATCAAGCTAAATTGCAAGAGGCCAGGCCCAACGGTACCGTCGGGCCCAGCCCCAATTTAATCATCATGCATCCAGGGCCCACCAACCGCGGGGTGGAACTCTCGGCGGAGGTGGCAGACGGCAAACAGTCGGTTATTCTAGAGCAAGTCACGAATGGTGTGGCGGTACGCATGGCGGTGCTGTATTTGGTGTTGGGGGCAAAGGGGGAATAACATATGGGACTTCTGATCAAAAATGCAATCATTGTCAATGCCGATAAGATTTGGAATAAGCCGCACGACATTCTTTGTGAGGATGGCAGGATTGTTAAAATTGCGCCTTCCATAACGCCAGGTCATCACCAAGTCATCGATGCTAAAGGCAAAAAGGTTTTACCAGGTTTAATCGATATGCATGTGCACTTGCGCCAGCCAGGCTGTGAGGATAAAGAAACTATCGAAACCGGATCAAAAGCTGCTGTTAAAGGCGGATTTACGACCATTATGTGCATGCCTAACACAACACCGGTTATTGACAATCCCATGACGGTTGAATACATCATGCACGAAGCCAATCACGTGGGGCTTTGTCATGTGTATCCTGTCGGCGCCATCACCAGGGGTCAAAAGGATGAAGAGTTGACGGATATGGCGGAGCTAAAAGCAGCCGGCTGCATTGCCTTTTCCGACGATGGTAAAGCAGTGCTTAACAGCCGATTATTCCGGCTGGCCATGGAATACGCCAAGATGTTAGATGTCTTGATGATAGAGCACTGCCAGGATCCTTTGCTGACTGCCGGGGGTGTCATGAATGAAGGAGCGGTCTCAACCCGCATTGGTTTAAAAGGGGACCCAGGGATTGCCGAGACAGTGACCGTGGCACGGGATATTGAAATCGCCCATTACTTGGATGCTAAAGTACATTTGGCTCATATGAGCCTGAAACGTTCTTGTGATTTGATTCGCTGGGCAAAAGCACAAGGCATTAAAGTCACGGCTGAGGCCTGCCCACATCATTTTGCATTAACCGATGAAGCCTGCGCTAGTTTTGATACTTCTACTAAAGTTAATCCGCCGCTTCGCACCAAAGAAGATGTGCAGGCCATCAAAGAGGCCATTGCCGACGGGACGATCGACTGTATTGTGACTGACCATGCGCCGCATACCAAAGAAGATAAGGAAATAGGCTTTGATGGTGCACCCTTTGGCCTGATTGGCCTGGAAACATCTTTAGGTTTAACCATTAAAGAATTGGTTA
>JAHFGE010000161.1 GCA_023247575.1 Candidatus Omnitrophota bacterium
TCGAATCTCTGGCAGATCCCTTATTTGCGCAGCTACCCGGTCATAAAGCTCTTGTTTATGGGCCGTAAGACCTGTGCTGAGCTCTTGAATTGCCTTGATTTGATCGGAGACTTCGGGGGTTGCGGTGCGCGCTTGCAGGACCTGTAATTCGTGCGTGGCTTTCGCTAACGATCCTTCGATCGCTCGGCCTTCTTTAACCATGGCCTTCGGTATCAACCTGGCCAAAATCCCCGCATGGTTGACCTCTGTCCCTGCGGGTAACTTTACATCATTAATCTTACCTGTTGGCGAAAACCCTAGCCCGCCCATAGGTAATCCTAAAAATTGCACCAAACCTTTCACCGCGGACGTTGTCACTCGCCCTGCAGGACGTTCTTGAAAAAGCGGCCAAGCAGTTTGGTGGCTCGTTAATTTGTCTTCATCTTTATTATAGACACTGACAACGATACTTGATCCAGGAACTGGCGTCCAGGTTACCGTTCCTATAAATTTATCTGAACCTTGGTCGGATTTTTTCATCAAAAGTGCCGGCACTCGCAATTCTTTTAATGCATGCGTGACCTGGATGGCGGCTTCCTCTTTCTTGGTTACGATCACCACCGCTTTCCACTCATGACTTAATCCGGCTTTAATTAATTTCACCTTAAAGTTTTCATTCTTTGACGGCAAAATATTGAGTACTTTCGCTTCGCCGGTATAAACATTTTGGGCCATAACTACCACATTGTATGGGTTTAAAACAACGGTGGCTGGTTTTTTCCTATCAATATCTGCGGCGGTATTATTGGGAATGATCTTCTCCCAGGTCGGCTGTTGTTCTGCCCCAGTCCTCGCCGCCCTTGCTCTCTGCGCTCCTTTCAGCGCTTCCATATCAGCTAAGTCTTTCTCGTCTTGCCTTGACACCATTATGAATTGTCCCAATTGATCAGCCCTCACCTTGGCTTCTACATAACCGTTGGAATTAATAACTGCCTGCACCCACCGCAGCTGGCCTTTTAATGCCTTGGCATATTCCGGTTTCATTACCACAGTGTAGCTAACCGGCGTATAACCAACCGGCGTATTACTACCCGGCTTCAACGGTAATACTGCCAGCCTGACTTGCTTAACCTCAAATGCCCTCTGCAAACCTCCTCGCGCTGGAATATTTATCGTCACTTCTTGCCGCCCTGTGCCTTCATTTTTGAAACTTTTCACCACCGGATATTCCAGCGCCGGCTTACTCCTTGTTGCAGCTGGCCGCATGGCTCTTGGAACACTGGCCCCATCCTCAAACACCGGAACAAAACGATCCAACGCCTTCAGGCTTTGTGCCAGAATCGCAACTGCCTTAGGCGATATCATGGCCTGATTGGCACGGTCGGATACAGATGTGTGTAACAGATGGATAGTCGCTTCCAGCGGTTGTACCCTCTGGGCATTGGCTTCTTGAAAACGATCGAATTTTGGTTTTGGTACCTGATACATGTTTCTCATTATTCCATCCCGGCTGATTGGTTCAGAAGCAATGCCCATTGTTATCAGTTCCGTATTTAATTCATCCTCCGGTTTGACGCTGATATAAACATTTTTTACTTCTGGAAGGCCTGTTTTGTCTTTCGGCACTGCAAACGTCACTCTTTCAAAAGCTGCCGGCCCCTGTTCTACCTTCAGATTTGAGGTTATCTCATAGTGATCCGGATGATCTACTGCGGCTACTACTTCATTATTAAGGAAAGCTCCAACAATACCTTCGTTGCTATCATCAGGAATCAACATCATCACCGGTGTCCTGCTGGTCTGAGGAACTTCCCTTAACATAGTGCCGGCTTTGACTGCAACCGTTCTTCCTGCAACATCGAACGTGTGATCTTGCCGCATTTTATAAGAGGCCGGAGATAATCTATTGCCCTCCATCACGTTCCAGCGGATTTCAACAGGAACAGGTGTTGGTCGATGATCGGTGTCTTTAGATGCAATTGTCAGCATTCCCGTATGGGCTACATACCGCTCTCCACCTTCTCCCATGCGCACGGCTAATGTCAGCGGTTCCTTAATAAAATTATTGCCGCGTATTACAAAATGTGTCGGGAATTGAGTCCCTTCACGTTTCATGCCTTCCCAAACCGGCTTTGCTTGTACTCCCATCCCTTCATTTTGACGCGCCGCAGCTAAAACTTGGTAATGTCCTTGGAATCGACCAAATTCTTCCGGCGTTAAAGATTGTTCTCTAGCCGGGGGTTGAACATCCATTATCGGCTTATGCATCAATCCCAGAACATCTCTAACCATGGCCCGGGTCGCTGGATGATACGTATTAATATAAAACGTCTTGCCCACTAATTGATTGCCCTTAAGCTCTACCGTCACTCTTGCCAACGGAATTGCATTCTTCGCAGGACGTAAATTTAAGCTGATTTGCTTCGGATTGTTTGCTTCAGCCCTATATACTTTGTGATCTACTATAGCTGCTTTGATCAGCCCCTCTGGATTGGCTATCACTATCACTTCTTCTTTATTAAACGGATAAACCTTAACCGTGTCTTGCCCTCGAATCTCTGGCAGATCCCTTATTTGCGCAGCTACCCGGTCATAAAGCTCTTGTTTATGGGCCGTAAGACCTGTGCTGAGCTCTTGAATTGCCTTGATTTGATCGGAGACTTCGGGGGT
>JAHFGE010000162.1 GCA_023247575.1 Candidatus Omnitrophota bacterium
TTCCTGGGCAATGAAATGCCCCATTTCACCGCTGGAATGATTGCTGATGACACGCACATCATCAATGGGTACCCAGGTTGGGCCACAGGTGATTAAAATTTTCTTTTTGGTCATCGCCCCTACAACCCAATTTCTTTCAATATCACCGAACGTTCTGCCTTTAATACCTTCGGCTCAGGCAAGTCCTTCATCGCTGTTTGAGGATCTTTCAGGCCATGACCGGTGACGGTGCAGACTAGCCGATGGCCCCCCTGCGCTTTAAAATATCCCGCTTTAGCTAGCTTGATAATCCCAGCCACCGAAGCTGCGGAAGCTGGTTCCACAAAAACACCAGCGGTCTGGGCCAGCAAATGATAGGCCTGCAAAATTTCTTCATCAGTCACTAAATCGATTAAACCTTTCGATTCATCCCTAGCCTCCACCGCCGATTTCCAACTAGCTGGATTTCCGATACGGATGGCGGTGGCAATGGTTTCAGGTTTTTCAATCACACGGTTATGGACGATAGGAGCGGCACCGGCCGCTTGAAAACCCAACATTTTGGGTAATGTCTGGCTGTTGCCCGCTTGTTTGTATTCCTTATAACCTTTCCAATAAGCGGTGATATTACCGGCATTACCGACGGGAATAGCATGAAATTCCGGGGCGTCTCCTAAAAAGTCACAAATTTCAAAGCTGGCTGTCTTTTGACCTTCAATACGAAAAGGATTCAAAGAATTGACCAATTCCACCGGATAATTGGCGGTGATGTCTCTGGCTAAATTCAGGGCATCATCAAAATTGCCGTTGATAGCAATGACTTGAGCCTTATGAATCATGGCCTGGGCCAATTTGCCCAGAGCAATATTGCCGTTAGGAATAAGCACCACACATTTAAGTCCGCCGCGGGCCGCATAAGCCGCCGCCGAGGCCGAGGTATTGCCGGTGGAGGCGCACATGACAATCTTAGCGCCTTTTTCCTTGGCCTTGGAAATGGCCATAGTCATGCCGCGGTCTTTAAAGGAACCCGTCGGGTTAAGGCCTTCATATTTGAGAAAGGTCTGTAACCCGGTCATCTTATTTAAAGATTCCGCCGGGATAAGCGGGGTGTTGCCTTCATAAAGAGTGACTATCGGTGTCTTATCTGATACCGGTAAATAGGGACGGTAATGGTCAATAACTCCTGTCCAACGCACAAGGTGGTGAGCATGCCGAACCATTATAACTTCTCCATACGAATAGCTACGGGTCTGCCGCGAACCACGGCAAGATGAGCAATTTTATCTAAGGCATCTTTGACCTGACGTTCATTAGCCTGATGGGTGAGTATGACCACAGGAACGGTAGAACCTTTATTCTCCTGTCTTTGGTTAACGGAGGCGATGGAAATATTATGCTGTCCTAAAACCGTTGTGATAGCGGCTAAAACCCCAGGTTTATCAATGACCATAAAACGGATATAAAATCTGGTCTCTACCTCTTCAATTTGACGCAGTGACAAATTAGCCACTTCATCGGCAGGGTTAAAAGCCCAAATACAGGCGGGGGCATCGACGCGAATTCCCAAATTGATAAGATCAGCGACCACTCCCATGGCCGCACTCATTGGCCCTGCTCCCTGGCCTTCAATAAACACATCGCCTAATGGATCAGAATCCAAAAAGATAGCATTATCCGCCCCGTTGACCGTGGCGAGCCCGTGTTCCTTAGGGATCATGGTCGGGTGAACACGCACATCTAATTGATTACCGATTCTTTTGCCAATCCCTAAAAGACGAATGGTCAAATTCAAACTCTCCGCAAATTCAATATCATCGCTAGAGATATGATTGATGCCTTCCACATAAATATCTTTGACGTTGACAAATTTGCCCATGGTTAAAAATACCAAAATCGCCAGTTTATAGGCAGCATCCATGCCGTTAATATCCAAAGTCGGGTTACTTTCCGCATAACCTTTGTCCTGGGCCTCTTTGAGCGCCTGCGCAAAGGTCACTTTATTTTTAGACATGGCAGTAAGAATATAATTACAGGTGCCGTTGATAATCCCATAGACCCCATTAAACTTATTACCTGCCATGCCTTCGGCGATCGTACGGATAATGGGAATGCCAGCACCGACCGAAGATTCAAAAAGAATACTGCGGCCACAGGCATCGGCCTCCTTAAACAGCTCCAGACCACATTCGGCAATCAAGGCCTTGTTGGCGGTGACCACATGCTTTTTAGCTCTCAAGGCCCCTAACACAATTTCTTTGGCCGGCGACAATCCTCCAATGAGCTCGACCACCACATGGATCTCGGGATCTTTAAGGATGACATTGTAATCACTCGTCATTAAAGTGTGTTCTAACGCCGGATTGGGCTTTTGGGAAAGACTGCGGTCACAAATAGTCTTGAGAAAGAAATCTGTGTCATATTTCTCCCGCAGGAATTTCCGTCGATTTTTAAGAACTTTAACAACTCCCTGTCCGACGACACCATAACCTATGAGACCAATATTAAGGTGATCCATAACCATTAGCCCTCCTCCTTGGAGGCATACAGCTCAATTTTAGCCAAGACATCCTTAGCCAAGACCGAAAGATCCTTAAACTGCAGACGGATTTCATAAATAAGCTTAGGAATCTTCTCACG
>JAHFGE010000066.1 GCA_023247575.1 Candidatus Omnitrophota bacterium
AAGTTAAATAAATTTAATATCACTAGCACTTTTTACGATGGCACTTTAAACATTATTACTTCCGCTGATCTCACTGACCCTGCCTACCCCTTTGAAACTGCCGTTCATGTTGAAAATGTTAACTTGGCCAAACTAAAAAATGATACGGCAGCCAAAGATGAAAACTTACGAGGATTGATGGCCTTCACGCTGGTTGCTAACGGTACTGTCAAAGGCATTCTAAAGATCAAAGGTAAAGGAGCCTTGAACATCGCCGAAGGATATTTAATGAAAAAAGAATTCTCTTCCCTATTTCTCATTCCGGAGTTAAATAACCTTACCTTTACTGATGCCACGGCTAACTTTACCCTTGCCGACCAAAAGGTTTCGACGGACAATTTCGTACTCAAGAGTCAGGGTGCTGATTTAAATGGCAAAGGATGGGTGGATTTTGATCAGACATTGAATTTCGAAATAACCCCGCAATTTAATCCTGAATTGATCAATGCTTCTAGTTCGTTTAAAAAAGGCCCTTCAGCTCTGATTGCTTCAGCCGTAGGTGGCTATCTGACTATTTACCTTGAAGGCACCTTACAAAAACTTCAGGTACGCACCATTAAGAAGCCTTCTGAAATTATCAAAAAAACCGGCGAGATTATTCAACAGAACGTCGGACAAATCCTACAGGGCATCTTCCAATAACAAGCGGAACTTTTTAAGGGCGCGGGCCCGATGGCTAATCTTGGCCTTGATGGAAGGATCGAGCTCGCCGAAAGTTTTATGATAGCGTTGAAGTAAAAAAAGCGGGTCAAAGCCGAAACCATTTTTACCCCGTTCTTTGGTTGTAATAGATCCACTGCAGGTCCCCTGGACAACGCCCAACTCTTGACCTTTGCCATCAACTAAAGCAATGACGCAACGATAGCGAGCCTGACGGCGCCATAGCGGTACGCCTTGAAGCATTTGAAATAATTTCTTATTACGCTGCTGTTCGCTGGCTCCCTCACCGGCAAAGCGGGAAGAGTAAATTCCCGGCGCATTTCCTAAAATTTTAACTTCAATGCCAGAATCATCGGCCATGGTCCATTGCCCTGTGTGCAGAGCAACTTCACGAGCCTTCTTTAAGGCATTGGCTCGATAAGTTTTACCGTCTTCAACCACGTCGGGTATTTGAGGATAATCCAATAAAGAGGTGATTTTAAAAGGAAGACTGGTTAACAGTTCTTTGATTTCTCCAACTTTACCTTTGTTGCGGCTTGCGACGATCAATTCTTTCATATAAATTAGGTAAATTCTTTCTTTGAATAGCCAATAATTCTTTGATTCCCTTTTTCGCCAACTTGAGCAAGGCATTCATTTGACTTTCCGAAAACGTACCCCCTTCGCCGGTGCCTTGAACTTCTACAAATTGGCCCTTACCTACCGTAACAATATTCATGTCCACTTCTGCCTTGGAATCTTCCGCATAATTTAAATCTAAAATCGGTGTGCCTTCAAAAATCCCGACGCTAATAGCAGCCACGGAATCTTTAAGAGGAATGCTATCGATAAGATTTTTATCCTTCATCCATACTATGGCATCGGCCAGGGCAATAAAACTGCCAGTGATAGAGGCTGTGCGAGTCCCCCCATCCCCTTGCAAAACGTCGCAATCAATGCGGATGGTGCGTTCACCAAGTTTGGTCATGTCCACTACCGAACGCAAACTACGTCCGATCAATCGCTGGATTTCTTCGGTACGGCCGCTGGTTTTCTCTCGGCGAATGCGAGTAGTACAAGAGCGCGGCAGCATACCATATTCAGCGGTGACCCACCCCTTGCCGCTGTCTTTCAAAAACGGCGGTACGCCATCTTCAACGGAAGCTGTACAAATAACTTTGCTTCCACCGAATTCAATTAAGCATGAACCTTCCGCATTTCTCATATAGTTTTTGGTAACTTTAATTTTACGCAATTGATCGGGCTTACGGCCGTCAGGTCGTGTCATAAACTTTCTTTCTGCGGATACTCCGCCGTTACCGTCGTAGCAATCCCCCCGCGAGGATTCATGACCGCTTCGATTCTCATCCATCGCGGCTTGCAGGCTTTGACAAAATCATCCATCAATTTATTAACTAAATGCTCGTGAAAGATACCGACGTTACGGTATTCCACCAAATATAACTTCAAAGATTTTAATTCCAGACAGGCCCTGGCTGGTTTATAGGAGACCTTGATCACGGCAAAATCCGGCAGCCCTGTCTTAGGGCAAATGCAGGTAAATTCCCCAATAGTCAAATCGACAGTATAATCGCGGTCAGGATATTGATTTTCCCACACCTCGATGGCGGACATTTTTAAAGTACGAATACGTTTTTGACGGCCTTCGTAGGGACTGACTTTTTTCATTAGTTATCGCAGTTTTATAAATTTATGCACTTGAGGCAATATTCTAACGTCTTTGAGAATTTTTGCACACGATTTTTGATAGGTCTGGCAGAGACTGATAATCCCCTTCTTCAAATCCAAAGAATTCGGTTGCAAGATAAAACAAATTTGTGGGTCAACCTGGGCCACCAGCCTGGCGGCTTTGAGCACCTCATCGGCCTGGGTATCCAAAGAAATAACCGTTTTAATAAACACCTCTTTGCAGCGAGCAATGTCTAAAAATGCTTTATGCTCCTGCCAGGAGGCCCTCTGTTTGGTCGACGAAGGCAGCTTGATATCCATGGCGATGATATCAACATCTCGAAATATTTCTTGCAGCGCTTGCGGCAAGGTGCCGTTAGTGTCGATGTAAACTTTTTTTTGTGAACGCTTGAGCGCAGCACAGAAACTTTTAAGGAAATCTTTTTGCAATAGCGGTTCTCCACCGGTGATGCTGACCGAATGACAACCTTCCCAAAGGCTGTCCACCTGCTTTAATAAATCCTCACCGTTAATCTCCGTGTGGTCGCGTTTACTATCACCAATGGAAGCCGGCGTATCGCACCAAACACAATGCATATTGCATTCAAATAGCCGTACAAAGACCTGGGTAATGCCGACATATTTACCCTCACCTTGAACGGAACGGAATACTTCTAAAAGTTTTGCTTTCATATCTTAAATGCAGGATCCTTGATCTGTGCTTCACTGAATCCCTTTGCTCTAAACCGGCAACTGTCGCAGGCCCCACAGGGTTGGGCACCCCCCTTGTAACACGACCAAGTCAATTCCAGCGGAACTTTCAGACGCACGGCCAATTTGACGATCTGCGCCTTGGTCTTTCGAATCAAAGGTGTTCGCAGATGGATCGTTTTTTTCTCAATGCCAGTCTTGAGACCTTTCGCCAGCATGACCTGAAAGCTGCGCATAAATTCTGGACGGCAATCAGGATAACCGGAATAATCAATGGCATTGGTACCGATAAAAATGTTCCTGGCCCCTATCGCCTCAGCACAGGAAGCAGCAAAGCTTAAAAAAATAATATTACGGGCTGGTACATAGGTGGGCGGAATTCCTTGACGCGTCAATGATTGGTCTTTAGGTAAAGCCATCGTTGTATCTAGAAGGGCTGACCCCTTCCAGGGTAAATTGATTTTGACGATCGAATAAGAGCACCCAGCCTTTTGGGCCAAGGCACCAGCGGACTTAATTTCCCGACGATGACGTTGATGATAATCAAAAATCAGGCAGTGGCACTGAAACCCTTTAGATTGGGCATCATAAAGGGTAGTCGCCGAATCCAAACCACCGGATAATAAAACCACAGCTTTACGCATTATTCATAATAAATCACACTGGCAGTATCTGATTCCCACACCTGCACATGTTTGAGTTTTAGGGGTGAACACACCTTGGCAAATTCACGGTACACGTGGCGGGCCAAATTCTCCGTTGAAGGATTGATTCCCTTAAAGGCCGGTAGATCATTAAGGCAGACATGATCCAACGGCCCCAAAACCTTTTGGAGTTTATTCTTTAAGACCTTGAAATCCGTCAACAAACCGATGTTATCAAGCTGATCATTGGTCATGACCGCTTCTATTTCCCAGGTATGGCCATGTAAATTTTTACACGGTCCATCATAACCATGTAACTGGTGGGCGGCGGCAATGTGATCTCTGATGGTAATTTCGAACATATTGGTATCCCTCGTTACACTCGGGATAAATTCGCACTTATGACTTATGTCATTTCATTCCATAAGTCATGTGCTCATTTAAAAACTATGCTTCTTGACATTCTTGACACTTTTTCCTAAAAAGCTGACAGCCCGGTATTTAAAAATGTTCGGCTCATCGCTCACTAAATACAAATAATAAGCCTTGCCGGAAACAATCCTGAGCATGTTCATCTTTTGCAAAATATCTTTAACTTCCATCGCCACCTCACGGGCTGAATCAATAAGGGCCACTTTCTTGCCCATCACCCGGCCAATCGTCTTTTTTAAAAGCGGATAGTGCGTACAGCCTAAAATCAAGGTATCAACCCCCATCTTCTTTAAACCGTTTAAGTATTCTTGCGCTATGCGGCGAGTAATGTCATGTTCAAACCATCCCTCTTCCACTAAAGGCACAAACAAGGGACAAGGCTGGCTGACGACGTGGATGTGCGGTTGAAAGTCATTTAAGCGTTGGGTATATTTACCGCTTTTAACGGTCGATTGCGTAGCAATAATACCAACTTTTTTAGATTTTGTCGACAGTGCTGCTTTTCTGACCCCAGGATCGATAACGCCCACCACCGGCACAGGGCACTCTCGCTTTAACACATCTAAAGCTAAGCTGGAGGCCGTATTACAGGCCACCACAATCATTTTAACTTTATATTTTAACAGAACTTCAACGATTTCCCGAGAATACCGAATGATGGTTTCACGGGATTTGGTACCATAGGGAACCCGCGCTGTATCACCAAAATAGACAAGATTCTCCTTTGGCAAGGCAGCCACAAGTTCTTTGACAACGGTTAAGCCGCCGAGGCCAGAATCAAAAATACCAATAGGCCTGTTGGTATCAGGATGACGAGGCATAGACGAGAATACTGCGGGCCATGGATTCGGCCAATTTTTGACGGTATGCTGGTGAATCAAGCTTCTTTTCTTCTTGCTTATTACTTAAAAAACCTATTTCCACCAAAATGGCTGGAATAAGAGTGTTTCTGACCACAAAGTAACGGCAATGGCGAGCCCCCCGGTTAGGGACTCCGGCGTTATCAGCCACATCGTGCACGATACGCCTAGCCAGTTTTCCCGACTCAGCGACCTTCAATTGATACATCATATCTGCCACAATTCCCTGCAAAGTCCTGCTTGGTTGAGCATCCAAATGTTGGACAAACATTCTTTCATTCATTTGTCTTTGCCATTCATCCAAATCACGTTTGCTGGTGCTTCTGACATAATAGACTTCAATGCCTTGGGTGGTGCGTGCCGGCATAAAATTCGCATGAATGCTCACAAATAAATCGGCATTGCTTTGACTGGCCATTTCCGTGCGTTCAGGCAAGGTCAGATAAATATCCGCCTCTCTGGTCATAATGACCTTCAATCCAGCCTCCTGTAAAAGACTTTTGAGACGTTCAGATACATCAAGAACCACATCTTTTTCCTTCAGCCCGCTGCGTCCTCTAGTTCCCGGATCTTTACCGCCATGACCAGGATCAATCACAATGGTATGGATTTTGAGATTGGCCAACTCTCCTGTAAAACCTATGCGAGAACGCACCGATCCAAAAGGCCCGATAACTTTTGATTCGAAATCTCCTGGCACAAAAATGGTGCTGTTCTGTCGTCGAAGAGGAGCGTTTAAAGTCACTTTCTGCTGACCGATTAATACCGTGGGACTGCCCACCAGCGCCTTGGCATTATGATCCTTGTAACTTAAAATGACAACCTGAGTGACACTATCAAACTGCCATTGGATATTATACTGTCTACAAATTTCCTGAAGAGAGATTCCTAGTGGCAGGGTTGGTACGGGAGGCCCTGTAGCACAACCATGGAAGCAGAAAATGAGCAAACCACCTAAAACTAGATTCCTACGGACAAGCCAGTGGTATTCATCTCCACTGCTATGACCCTTCGACTCACTCCTCGCTAACGCTCGTCGTTCGCTCACCTCGTGCCGAGCATTTTGATAAAGGCACTCGGTGCGAGGCAGGGTGGTTCGACTCTTCCATAAGTGGTGAGCGAGTGTAACGAGTCGAACCATTAAACGATCAGCATTAAGCATACGAATTAATTTTTATCTGCGTCCTCTGGCATTTGCACGGTGTCGGTATGAATGGTTAAGAACACCATCGTCTCCGTCTTTTGCATTAATTTTCCCTGTTTGCGAAACACCAGCCCTACCAATGGCAAATCCCCTAACAAAGGAAATTTATGCATTTTGGTAATCTCTCCCTCACTGATAAGGCCACCCATGGCCACCGTTATACTGTCTTTTAAATCGACTGTTGTCTGGGACTTTAGCTTAACGAGAACTGTGGACCTACTACTGTCTTTGAGAAAGACGTCCATGGCCGGTTCAATCCTGAATTTTGGTTCACCGGCAGGTGAATTAAACCATGTCAAATCCATGCGGATTACAGAGAATATTTTGGAAGTCAGGGGAATATCTATGGATTTACTCTCATCCTTACTTAAAACAACTGGCGGGAAATCCTTCTGGGTCACTTTACCGACAGTATCTAAAGCATCTAAAAGAACCCCATAGTCATCTTGGGAAAGTTCACCTATACTTAGCCGGTATCTTTTATCAACCCAGACGGGGTTGTCCTGTCTCTTTAATTGGAGATTATGGAAATCCGAGACAATCGCTTCCCAATCCACCCCTTGACGATGCTCATCATTAAGCACAATTTCAACCACCTTGGTCTCTATGGTGACCGTCGGAGTTGCTGCCGATTTTGGTGGAATTTGAGTATTTTGGGCAAAAACGGAAAGATTCGCGCAAAATAAAATTATGATGACAGCGGCTATAAAACGCATACAGTCTAGGATATTAAATTTTTTGCCATTTCGCAATGAAAAATCCTTCCATACGCCCGTCTGGTAAAATACGCTCCTGCTTAAGCAGTTTAAAACCTTCGGCCTTGCGCGAAAACCAAAGTACGACCTCTTCATTTTCTTCCGGGGCAAATGTGCAGGTGCTGTAGACTAACACTCCGCCGGCTTTAAGTAAACGCCCGGCATGAAGCAACAGGCCTTTTTGTTTGTGAGCCATTTCCTTGATTTTACGTAAGCTCCAGTAAGCATAAGTCTGTGGCTCATCTTTTTTAAAACGGCCTTCCGCGGAACAAGGTGCATCAACGAGTACGCGGTCGAATAGTAGGGGCGTACCTGCCTCGCCGGCAGGCGGGTTGCTATACGCCCCTACTCTAAAACGTCGGCCATCGACCATGGTCAGTGTTGTTTTTGCACCGGTTAAATTTAATACGCTTTTGAGTCGATAAAAGCGCGGGCGTACTGGCTCATTGGCCACTAAAACCCCTTCATTGCGCATATGCATGGCGATCTGGCTGGTCTTACTGCCAGGGCCAGCACATAAATCAAGGATTCGCTCTCCTGGCTGAGGGTCTAATTCCATGACCGGCCGCATGCTTTCTAATCCTTGCGCATAAAGGGACCCTTGCGTGACTAAAGAGGAATCCAAAACCATGCGTGCCTGGTTGATGGGTACGCTCAATGCAGGTGCATACCAGTCTACTCTTTCAAAATTTATTCCCATCCCTTCAAGTTGACGGTGCATTTGTGGAATTGAACTTTTAAAAGTATTAACACGAAAATGAATATATTGCGGCGGTTGACCGAAATGATCTAAAGCTTGCGGCGGTAAAATTTGAGCCAATCGCTGTAGAAATATTTCGTTCATGATTTCCGTGAAAATTTTTGGGTGAGGAAAGTGCCGAGACCCAGACTTGCACTGGGGACGCCAGGATTTTCAGTCCTGCGCT
>JAHFGE010000163.1 GCA_023247575.1 Candidatus Omnitrophota bacterium
CAGCATGCGGAAGCCTGCGGGAAGAAATAGGCCGCGGCGACCTTGTAATTCTTGACCAGTTCATTGATTTCACAAGGCACAGGGACATTACCTTCCATGATAATTTCAATGACGGACCAAAACACACGCCGATGGCCGAGCCTTTTGACAAAAAACTCAGGGAAGTTTTAGTAAAAACTGGTAAAGAGCTTGGCTACAAAATCCATGAAAAAGGTACAGTGATCACAATTGAAGGCCCGCGGTTTTCAACAAAAGCCGAGAGCAAAATGTTCAGGTTGTGGGGAGCCGATCTAATTAACATGTCAATTGCGCCTGAAGCAACATTAGCTAACGAAGCCGCTGTTCCTTACGCCGCAGTGGCGATGTCAACTGATTATGACTGCTGGCGCGAAGGTGAAGAGTCTGTCTCATGGGAACAAATTCTAAAAGTTTTCCACGAAAACGCTGAAAAGGTTAAACAGATTCTGATGAAAACGATTGTGAGGATCAAACAGGTTTAAATTTTACCTCTGCCATAATTTATATAGGTGTGGATATGGTCCAAATGTGTAGGGGAGCGAGGATTGCCAACCATGGCGGCAGTGAGTATGATCCTCTTAGGAATGCAATTGACAATTATATTAAGGCACATTCAACAAATGGCGATGGGCTGATTGGATTGAGGACTGCTTTTGGTCATGGCGACATATTATATGACATGATTGATTGGCTTTCCAGATCATTTGAAGAAGCTGATTCTGGCGGCATAGATTATGTTGGGGGGCCAGACGCTGGGGCAGGGGTTCTTTGTGGCGCTTTGATTATGAGGCTTGCGCCTGGACACGATCCAAGAATTAGAAGGAAGGCGGGCCACATTAAAATAATGAAATATAATGACGAGAAAGATGTGCCAGAAGGGTTTGAAAGCCAGAGATATCCTATCGGCCACCTTGGGACCGGTGAGGTACAGGAACATAAAGTCCTTGCCATACAGAGGGGCATTATCAGAGAGCCGCCAAAGAGGGTCATTTTAATCGACGACTGGGCAGAGACATACAAACAATTGTCCGCTTGCGCTGATTTAATTAAGTCCCAAGGAGGCAATGTAGTCGGGGCTGCGACGGTTGTTTCTATTGCAGACGGCCGGGCAGATTTCGAGGAACGGCATAAAGGGGCCAGGCTTCTTTCACTTCTTGACTATGAAAGATTGCCAGATAGGTCGCTGAGAAGGGTCGAAGTCTGATCACAGATAAGTTTAAATTGTTTCGTTCTAATATTCGATATTCTGGTTGGAGGATTTATGGATGGTTCTGTTGATGGTCCTTATAGATCAGGTGATTTGAAACAACTAAGACGCGCAATAGATTCAATAACTCCAAGACATTACAATCATCATGGTCCCGGTGTGACATTTTTTGATTTGTCTCATTTTTATGCAAATGGAAAATTGCTTAACGACTTTGTAGATTGGAGTGTGCGCTCTTTAGGAGATGTAGGCAGAACAATAAAAAAAGTTGGCGGCCCCGAAGCTCGTGCTTGGCCTCTTGCTGGCGCTTTGGCTCGGGACTTAAGCATGAGATATGATAACGAAGTTGGTGTTGTATTAATTAGAAAACCTGGGAAGTTGCCAGGCGAGTGCGATAGGGAAAATTATGAAACAGAATATAGCAAAGGTACGCTTGAGATTAGTTTGGGAACCATTGAAGAAGGTGATGAAGTTCTTGAAATAGACGATCTAGTTGCAACTGGTGGAACCGAGATAGGCACTGGTAATTTAATTAAGAGACGGGGCGGTATTATTGTGGCTTCTATATGCCCTATAGAATTAGCGTTTTTGGGTGGGAGGCAGAGATTCGAAAGAGCACATCCAAACGTTGCTTTCCATACTCTACTACAATATCAACAAGGGACTTTTCATCAGGATGTTGGCTGCTATGATATGGTGTTGAAGGAATAATTTATGTCCGCAGAACCGCGCAGTTTGGCTGATTTTAAAGAATACATGTGGATTGGGTCAAAAGATGGCAGACCCAACGTATTTATAGAAAGATTGCTGTTTTATCCCAATATTAGAACGGTGGCCTTTGACTTCATGTCATATGATTGGATGGAGGATCGAAAGCCTGTTTTTGATGTTGTTATTGCCCTTCCAAATAAAGGCCACAAAATCGCTCTGGGTTTGGCAGATTTTTCAGGACCTGAAATAAAATGTATTTTTGTAGAGAAGGGCACAAAGCTTGAACCTGACCATTTCGATACAGTTAGGTATGAACAATTTCCTCATACAGATGGCGCCACAACACCTAGCGGTAGGATTAGTAGAAAATATCTTCAAGTGGAAAGGGAATTGTCTAGGTGGTTAATTGAAGACTATGAACCAACTGCTTCCAGAGAAAGGGCCAAGATATATGCACAGGCGCCTTGGAAAAATGGCGAGTTGGTTCTGAGTGATGATGATGTAAGGCGAATTGAAGCTGTTAACAGACCAAAGGCGCTTTTGGTTGATGGGTTTATAGAAGACGGTAAAAAGGCATTAGCTACCGCTAAAATATTGAGTGAGTTGGGCATACAAACAGTTGGCCTTGCATGTGTTGTAGAATTAGT
>JAHFGE010000164.1 GCA_023247575.1 Candidatus Omnitrophota bacterium
AACATATGCGCCATATTTCAAATGACTCTGCGAAGGATAACCCGTGCGGTTGATTACCGGAATATCCTGGCGTGACAGGATAAGAGCAGTTGGGCCCTCTTTATGATTCAGCGCAGCCATCCAGGCTGCAGCCGTTTCTGTCGTGTCTGAAGGCCTTATCACAAGCAAATTGGGAATTAACCTCAACGATGGCAAATGTTCTATAGGCTGGTGCGTAGGGCCGTCTTCTCCAAGAAAAATACTATCGTGGGTAAACACATAGATTACTTGTATCTTCATCAGTGCAGCGAGACGGATGGAAGGTCGCATGTAGTCAGAAAATATCAGAAATGTTGAACCAAACGGAACGATACCTCTATAAAGCGCAAGACCATTTAAAATCCCACCCATCGCATGCTCCCTGACGCCGAAGTGAATATTCTTTCCGTCGAACTTATTTCTGTCTATTGAGGGAAAACTTTTGATGTAGGTCTTTGTAGATGGGCAAAGATCGGCAGAACCGCCGATAAAACCAGGTAAATAGCGCGCTATTATTTGCATCATTTCTCCGGAAGCAGAACGGGTTGCTATTGCGTCTTTCCTGATAGTTTTTAATAATTCTGACTCCAGATTCTCTGGTATTTCATTTTTATAGCAGGTATCCCACAATTGAAACATTTCTGGGTCGTCTCTGATGTGTTTCTTAAACAGTGTCTGCCAGTTTTCGTATTCTTCTTTAAGGCCGGCTACACGATTCAGGCAAAGCTGTTTTATTTCTTCCGGAATGCAGAAAGGTGTATCTTTAGGCCAGCCGAGGCTTTCTTTTGTCAATTCGAGTTCTTTAGCCCCCAGTGGTTCTCCGTGAATGGAGGCTGTATTCTGTTTATTGGGACTTCCCTTGCCAATATGGGTCTTAGCAATAATGAGTGAAGGTTTTTCGCTTTCATTTCGTGCTGATTCGATAGCTTCGGCAATTTCAGTATGGTTATGTCCATCAATCTTGAAAACACGCCAGTGATAAGCCTCAAACCGTTTTGCCACATCTTCCGTAAAAGTAAGAGACGTGTTGCCTTCAATCGTAATTTGATTGCAATCATAAATATAAATTATATTAGAAAGGCCGAGATGCCCGGCAAACGATGCGGCCTCTGAGGTTATCCCTTCCATGAGATCACCATCGCTCACAACGCCGTAAATGTGGTGGTCGATGATCTTTACTCCTCCTTTGTTAAATCTATCTGACAAGATTCTTTCGGCCAGCGCCATACCGATGCCGTTGGCAAAACCCTGTCCCAAAGGCCCTGTGGTAGTTTCCACACCTGGTGTATGGCCGTATTCAGGATGACCGGGTGTCTTACTTCCAAACTGTCTGAATTGTTTTATGTCATCTAAAGATAAATCATAGCCAAAGAGATTTAAGAGGGAATACAGCAGCATGGAACCGTGTCCTGGCGACAGAATGAAACGGTCACGGTTTGGCCATTGAGGGTTTTGGGGATTAAATCGCAGGAATTGCATCCAGAGAACGAATGCAATATCGGCAAATCCCATGGGCAGGCCTGGATGGCCTGACTGCGCCTTTTCAACGGCGTCGGCTGAAAGCATTCTTATCGTATTTACCGCAAGGTCGGCTTTTTGCTTGTTTATTGTATTTATCTTCATAATAATTTAATCAGTATCCTCCTGTCCGCAGAGACCTTTTAGAATAATTCGCCTAATTTCTTTGATTTCAGAGTAGCGGCCTCCACGGCATTTATAATGGCCGATTTAAATCCGTGGTCTTCCAGTTTGCTTAAGCCCTCAATGGTGGTTCCACCGGGAGACGTTACGGCATCCTTTAATTGTGCCGGGTGTTGCCCTGTTTCCAACACCATCTCTGCCGCACCCATCACAGTCTGTGCAGCAAGGGTGGTAGCCACGTCCCTTGGCAATCCCATCTTGACCCCTCCATCAGACAATGCCTCAATAAACATATAGACGTAAGCGGGACCACTTCCGCTCAGACCTGTTACGGCATCGAGATACTTCTCATCTAGCCTGAAAACCTTTCCAACGGCATCAAAGAGATTATGTACCAACTGTCCATCTGCATCGGTTGCAGATTTGCCAAGGGCAAAGGCTGTCGCTGAAACCCCTATCAAACATGGGGTATTGGGCATTACACGGATGATTCGAACGCCTGCCTGCAGTCTGGACTCGATAAATCGTATCGGTATACCCGCGGCAATGGATACAACGAGGTGGCGAGTGGTTATATCATTCTTTAATTGATCAAGCACATCACCCATCATCTGCGGCTTCACGGCTAATATAATAACATCAGCGAAGGTTGCAGCATCTCTGTTGCTTTGTGTGGTCTTTACACCAATTTCTTTACTTAAGAGTCTGCATCGTTCTACTATTACATCACTGACCATGATATTTTCGGCCTTGCTCAGCCCGGCATTTATAATACCTTTGCAAAGGGCCTCGCCCATCTTTCCGCCGCCAACAAAACCAATCTTTTCTTTTAGCATACCATACCGTCCCTTTTTAAATAATTATTATTATGGTACGCAGGGATTGAAAATCTTCAACCTCTGCATTGAATCA
>JAHFGE010000067.1 GCA_023247575.1 Candidatus Omnitrophota bacterium
ACAGGATATGCGCATATGGATCTCTTTGGCCCCTGCCTCACGAAGTTCTTGAATACGGTTTCGGGAGGTTGTGCCTCTGACAATGGAATCCTCGACCACCACCACCCGTTTGTCTTTGAGCATATCACGTATCGGATTAAGTTTAACACGTACACGAAAGTCACGCAAAAACTGAGTCGGCTGAATAAATGTGCGGCCAATATAGTGATTGCGGATCATAGCAATTTCAAAAGGCAACTTCATCTGCTGGGCGTAGCCTAAGGCCGCATAATTGCCGGAATCTGGTATCCCCATGACAAAATCCGCATCAATGGGATGTTCTTTAGCTAATTGTACACCCAAACGTTTTCTGACTTGATAAACATTATCGCCAAAAATATGGCTGTCGGGACGAGCGAAATAAATATTTTCAAAAATGCATCTAGCTTCTATTTTCTTTTGAGATCCCGGTAAAAAAGTGGATTCTATTTTATTGCCTTTAATGATGACGATTTCTCCCCGGTCAATTTCCCGCACAAATTCGGCCTTCATCAAATCAAAGGCGCAGCTTTCAGAGGCCAAAATATAGCAGTCTCCCAGTCTGCCCAAACATAAAGGCCTGTACCCATGTGGATCACGGGCTCCAATTAAATAATCTTCCACCAAAAGTATGACCGAATAGGCGCCTTTGAGTTGGCTTAAAGTACTGACCAGCCATTGTTTCAAATCCCCATTGGGGGATTTGGCTAATAAATGCACAAAAATTTCCGAATCCATCGAAGTCTGAAAAATAGACCCTTCGCTTTCAAGCCGTTCGTATAATTCTTCCGTGTTGATTAAATTACCGTTATGGGCGACGGCAATGGGTTTTTTGCGATGAGTCACTAAAATGGGCTGTATATTTTTCAGATGCGAACTCCCGGTGGTCGAATAACGGGTATGGGCAATAGCCACATGGCCTGGAAGTTTGCTGATACTGTCCTCATCAAAATTTTCGACAGCCAAACCGACTTTCTTAAGGACATGGGCCTCCTTACCATCATAGGAGACTATGCCAGCAGCCTCTTCGCCTCTATGCTGCAAGGCATAAAGCCCTAAGAAAGCCATTTGACTGGCTTGTTTATGATGACTGACTCCAACAATTCCACACATATAAATTTTGTAACGACTCCACCGTAAATTCTTCCCTGAGCGAAGCTTCAATACCATTAACGGCAGCCCAGGCGCCCTGCAATGTCGTAATGCAGGGGATGTTGTGCAAAATAGCTGCTGCCCGGATCGATCGCATATCCGATTGGCTTTTCTTGCCAGAAGGGGTATTGATAATTAAATTTATCTCATTTTTTTTTAACAGCGTCAAGGCATTATTCTGTCCCTCCTGATGTTTATCGACAATGGCCGCATCAATGCCGTTATCGCGCAGCACCCTGGCTGTGCCTCTGGTCGCTGAAATTTTAAATTTCAAATCGACCAGCTTTTTAGCGGTCAACACCACATGACGCTTATCGTGATCATTAACACTGATAAAAACAGTTCCCGAGCGGGGCAAAGCTTGGTTGGCAGCCATCTGGGATTTGGCAAAGGCTGCTCCAAAGGTAGTGGCAATACCCATCACCTCCCCAGTAGATTTCATTTCTGGCCCTAAAATGATATCGACTCCGGAAAAACGGTTAAAAGGTAAGACCGATTCTTTAACACAGTAATATTTTAACTCATCGGAACTAGGTAATTCAAAATCTTTGAGGGTTTTGCCCGCCATAATTTGAGCGGCGATTTTCGGCAAAGAAATACCTATGGCTTTGGAAACAAATGGGGCCGTGCGCGAGGCGCGAGGATTAACTTCCAACACATAAACTTGAGACCCTTTAACAGCAAACTGAATATTGAGAAGTCCTATCACTTTCAAGCTCATGGCCAAAAGCACTGTGTGTTCTTTAATCTCCCTGAGGATGCCCTTGCTTAAAGTGTGTGGAGGCAAAACACAGGCAGAATCGCCAGAATGAATCCCAGCATTCTCAATATGCTCCATAATACCGCCTATAAAAACATCCTTGCCATCGCAAATAGCATCCACGTCTATTTCCTGAGCATCTTCCAGGAATTTATCGATTAAAACCGGATGGCCGCGCGAGACACTATGCACTTCATCCAAGAAGGATTTCAAAGATTCCTCGTCATAGACAATACGCATAGCCCGGCCCCCTAGAACATAAGAGGGCCGTACCAGCACCGGGTAACCGATACGGACGGCGGCCAACAAAGTTTCCTCTTTAGAAGTCGTTGAGGCATTGGCCGGCTGGGCAATTTTCAGCTGATTAATCAGGTTGGCAAAATGCTCCCGATTTTCGGCCAAATCTATGGAATCAACCGAGGTCCCAATAATAGGGACTCCCGCCTGCTGTAAACGTCGGGCCAAATTCAAAGGCGTCTGCCCGCCGAATTGAACAATAACCCCATGGGGTTTTTCTACATCATAAATGTTCATCACATCTTCAAAGGTGAGCGGCTCAAAATACAACCGATCGGACGTATCATAGTCGGTAGACACCGTTTCAGGATTAGAATTAACCATGATCGTTTCAAAACCCATTTCCTTCAAAGCAAAAGAAGCATGGCAGCAGCAATAATCAAATTCAATCCCCTGGCCGATACGATTAGGGCCGCCTCCTAAAATCATAATCCTTTTCTTAGGAGTTTGACGCTTTTGATTATTCAAAATGGCTTCATCTTCCGTCTCATACGTCGAATAATAATAAGGAGTATACGCTTCAAATTCTGCGGCGCATGTATCAACCAATTTAAAAGTAGCTACGATGCCGTGCTCTTGACGCAGTTGGCGTACATCCTTCTCGCTTTTATTCATCATTTCCGCTAATTGAGCATCCGAGAACCCGTACTCTTTGGCGCGGCGCAGCAGCTGTGGGCTTAAACTCCCGTCGGAGGCAACGGCGCTTTTAAGCTCTTGTTCCAATTCCAGTATTTGAGCGATTTGATCAATAAACCAAATATCAATTTTGGATAATTGGGCCACTTCTTCGATGGAACACCCCTTTTGCAAGGCATACTTCAAATAAAAAATGCGCGAGGCATTAGGTTCAATCAATCGCAGTTTTATCTTTTCATAGTCAATATCATGGTAATCTTGTTTATTATCCAGGCCACTATGATCGATCTCTAAGCCGCGTAACCCTTTTTGTAATGCTTCTTTAAATGTCCGTCCGATGGCCATCGTCTCGCCCACAGACTTCATTTGCACTCCCAACACATCTTTGGCCTCAGGGAATTTTTCAAAGGTAAACCGAGGAATTTTAACCACGACATAATCAATGGTGGGCTCAAAGCAGGCCGGCGTTTCTTTGGTAATATCATTTTGAATCTCATCGAGCGTATAGCCGACCGCCAACTTGGCCGCAAACTTCGCAATGGGAAATCCTGTGGCTTTAGAGGCCAATGCCGAGGAACGTGATACACGGGGATTGACTTCAATAACCACCATGCGGCCATTGGCAGGGTTCACAGCGAATTGAATATTGCTGCCGCCAGTTTCCACCCCAATCTCACGGATTAACTTAATGGCGCAATCGCGCATGTGCTGATATTCCCTGTCCGTCAAAGTTTGAGCTGGTGCCACCGTAATGCTATCGCCGGTATGTACTCCCATGGAATCGAAGTTCTCAATGGAACAAATAATGACGACATTGTCGGCGTGATCCCGCATGACCTCCAACTCGTATTCTTTCCAGCCTTCAATGGATTCCTCAATAAGGATTTCATGGATCATGCTGCTTTCAATACCTAAGGCAGCGATATGCTCAAATTCTTCCCCATTGCGGGCTATGCCGCCACCGGTGCCTCCTAACGTAAACGAAGGACGGATAATGCAGGGGAAGCCTATATCTTCGGCCACACGCTTAGCCTCTTGCAGGCTATAGGCAAACCCGCTCCTGGGTAGGTCCAAGCCAATTTTCATAGCGGCCGCTTTAAATTCTGAGCGGTCCTCCGCTTTCTTAATGACGTCATGCTTAGCGCCGAGCATTTCCACTCCGTATTGATCCAAAATACCCTGCTCATAGAGCTGCATGGCTAAATTAAGGCCGGTCTGGCCCCCTAAGGTCGGTAAAATCGCATCCGGTCTTTCTTTTTGGATAATTTTCTCGACGAATTCAAGCGTCAAAGGCTCGATATAAGTGGCATCAGCGATGCCTGGATCGGTCATAATGGTGGCTGGATTGGAATTAATCAATACAACATCGTACCCTTCTTCCTTAAGGGCTTTGCAAGCTTGGGAGCCGGAATAATCAAATTCGCAGGCCTGGCCGATCACAATCGGCCCCGCACCAATAATCAGAATTTTTTTAATATCCGTACGTTTAGGCATATTGTTTTTTATTCTGTTCAATCATCTCAAGGAACTGCTTAAACAAATATCTGGCATCATGAGGACCGGGGGCTGCTTCCGGATGATACTGGATAGAAAAAGCGGGATATTTCTTATGCCTGATTCCTTCGATGCTTTGGTCATTAAGATTAGTATGAATGACTTTGACTTCATCAAGATTAAGACTACTGGCATCCACGCAAAAACCATGGTTCTGTGAGGTAATCCCTATACGGTTTCCCTCAAAGTCTTTAACCGGATGGTTCACTCCATGGTGGCCAAATTTTAATTTATAGGTCTTGCCTCCTAAGGCCAGTCCCAGGATTTGATGACCGAGGCAAATACCGAAAATAGGCAATCGTCCTAAAAGTTCTTTAACAGTGGTAATGACATAACCAACCACAGCCGGATCACCTGGGCCGTTGGACAAAAATACGCCATCAGGCTTAATGCTCATAATATCTTTAATCGTCGCCGTTGCCGGAAACACATGCACTTCACATCCCAAGCTGGCAAAAATACGTAAGATATTCCATTTAATGCCACAGTCAATCGCCGCAATTTTATAACGCCGGGGGCCTTGCGCCTTCCAAACATATTTTTTAGAGGTGGTCACATCTTTGACTAAGTCCGCTCCTTCCATGGAAGGCGCCTTGTCCAGCTTGGCATGCAAACTTTTTGGATCAAAATCTTCGGTCGAAATAATGGCTTTCATAGCCCCCGAAAGCCTTAAATGGCGTGTTAAAGCTCTCGTATCCACCCCTTCCATGGCTATGATTTTATGCTCGTTTAAATAATCGATGATGCTTTTTTTGGAACGCCAGTTGGAAGGCCGTCGGCAGAACTCTTTAGCCACGAAACCTTGCACATGAATAGTGTCAGACTCCATATCCTCATCATTGACACCATAATTGCCAATCAGAGGATACGTCATAACCACCATCTGTCCCGTGTAGGAAGGATCGGTGAGAACTTCTTGATAACCTGTTAAAGCGGTGTTAAAGACAGCTTCGCCTATGGTTTCCCCGGTCTCTTTTAAGGTACGGCCGTAGAATTTCGTACCGTCCTGCAGATATAGTATGGCCTCTTTCATCAAAACTTAAAACTTACATCGCTGTGGGAAGATAAGGCGGGATTAATTCCGACGTTACGTCGAAACTAAAGCCTCATTCACTATAAGGGAAGAGGATACAGTTGTCAAGAAAAATGCATTGAGTTTGGCACATTTTTACTGATCTCGACGACTCATGACATGTATTTTTCAGTCGCTACGCTTATGTCGAACTCACGTTAATAATAATCGGTACGAAAATTGGTAGTTGTTATATTATTTTAATGGAAGGACCCTGACCCGGTTCGTCATATCATCCAAAACAATTAACGCTCCTTTTATAAGCTCAGAGGTATATTGTTCTATGGTGGAAACTATCGTCTTGCCCCAATACTGAGGTAACACATCCTGCGTCCGCATCTGAATGACACTTGGAGAATCCGCACGAGTGAGTGCCAGCAAAGTTCCAAAATCTAAATCATGAGTAAAAACAACCCGCCCTTCATCCTTGGCCCATTGCATAATGACATAATCTTTCGCTTTATGATCTCCTATAGTTGACCAGTGCACTGCGTCTATGCCATGCTTGTTGAGAAAATCAACCCATTGAGGTGACAAATTTATGTCTACCAGAATCTTGATACTCATGCCGTCCTCAATGGCTGTTCAATTTCTTCCACGCGCCAGGCAGCGTACACCAGGGCTTCATGCAGGTCCTCTTCTTCCAAATAAGGGTAAGCCTGCAAAATTTCTTTGGGAGTTTTTCCCGCCGCCAGAAGTCCGACAATGGTTCCCACAGTAACCCTTAAACCTCGGATACAAGGTTTACCTCCCATCACCTGAGAATCAAAAGTGATACGTTTTAATCCATTCATAAAAACCTCCCGATTGAATTTTATCGTCGTTATTCGATACCGCCTTAAATTTTAGATTTCATTAGCTTCTTGAAATCAAATAAGATATCTGGATTTTCTAAAGCGGTAGAAAACTCTTTCACCCATTTTTGAACCCTTTTTCGATCCAATTTAGAGAAAGTTTGTAAAATGGTTTTTACATCTATCATATCCTGCGGTCTGTGGGCGACCATTTTCATGATCATAAGGTCCTCAGGCGTGGGAAGAGGAATCTTTAAAGAACCGATACGATGGAAAACTTTTCGCTTCATACTCTCTTCTTCAAAAGGAAGAGCTCCAAAGGAAAGATCAATACTAACACCAGTCTTTGTGTGCCTAAGCAATAAAACTCTATTTTTTCGAGCAAAATCAAGAGCATCTTTTATTCTGGTCTCAAACTCAAACCGACGGCCATTCTTTAAGAAATTTTTCCATTGGGACTCATCAAGAAGGCTTAATACATCGATATCCTGAGTGGTGCGTGGACGAGTCAATAAAGAAACAGCAATACCTCCAATAATCAAAAATTCCCCGGGTGAATTCTTAAACCATCGAAGTAAATCTTTCAATACATCCTCAAAAAGAATGGTTTTTTTCTTAATAGCCATTATTGCGTTGTTTTCTAAGCTTCAGCCAGCGTTGCCTTATCTGGCTGATCTCTTTTTCCCTCTTGTGATCTGTGGAAATTGAACGGAAGGAGTCCATAAGGAAACAAAGCTGTTTAAATTTTAAAGGCATGGAAAGTGTTTGAAGCTCCAATTTCAGGGCTTTTTGCACTCGATTCCATCGCTGTTTATAGAGAAAAGCCTGTATTCTTATCATTTTTAACCATCCTTGAATTTTGGCTTATTATATCACACCTGTATCTTCTCTTGTGGCGTATTTTCTGAAATCCCCAAAAATTCTTTGAGACTATTCATAGGCGCAATATTGATAATTACCGGATAAAAGCCCGGGGCATTTTGAAGTTGCTGCAACATGGCAGGATCAATTTTTAATTTAATTCCCTCACCAGCGTTTTGAATTTCCAAAGGCGTTTTATTGGCGGTCAAGTCGATACCGCCTTTATCACCTAATTGTGCTTTATCTTGATGCCTGGCTAATTGGGAGTTACTCTCCAATACTTCCTGTGTTTTGGGCAACACAACTACAGCATTTCCAGCAAACACTGACCGCTGATTATTATATTTAACAGACAAAATATCTTCTGTTTTTGGTGTTAAAAATCCAATTTCTCCATCTTTGTCCACATACGAAAAACCATTGGCCGCTAGCAAAATCAATCCTTCGCCAAGGGGATGTACTCCAAGACCACGGCCAAGGCGGGTATAAGACCATTTCTGTTGTCCCTCTTTGTCCACATACGAAAAACCATTGGCCGCTAGCAAAATCAATCCTTCGCCAAGGGGATGTACTCCACGACCACCGCCAAGGCGGGTATCAGACCATTTCTGTTGTCCCTCTTTGTCCACATACGAAAAACCATTGACCGCTCGCA
>JAHFGE010000002.1 GCA_023247575.1 Candidatus Omnitrophota bacterium
GAATTGATAAACGTCCCCTCTTTTTCCCCCCATCCTGCCGCCGGTAAAATCAAATCCGCGGCTTGGGCGGTTTCGGTCGTATGATACATATCCTGAACAACCAAAAATTCGAGATTCTTAAGATAATCCTTGAGCTCATTTTGATTGATCCAGGAATGATTCGGATTCGTCGCAATGACCCAGAGGCCTTTGATCTTATGACTGATGATTCCATCAATGATTTGATCATAAGCCAAGCTGTTTTGCGAGGGAATCACATCAGGATTCATCTTCAAGATCGAGGCGATCCGCTGCCGATCTCGAGGATTACAGAAATCATGACCTCCTAAAAGATTCGTCGTGTTACTAAATAATCTCGATCCCATGGCATTGCATTGGCCTGTGATAGAATTCGCCCCTGTTCCCGGACGACCGATATTGCCTGTCATTAGCGCGAGATTAATCAAGGCCTGGGCTGTCCGAACCCCTTGATAACTCTGATTGACCCCCATCGTCCACCAGAACGAAACCCGCTGGCCTTCATGAATCAAAGAAGCAAACTCTCTGATGTGTTGAATCGTGAGGCCCGAGACTTGACTCACTTGATCGAGAGAATATCGTTTGACAAATTTCTTAAACTCTTCGAAGCCCGTTGTATGCCGCTGAATATAGTCATGATCAATCCAGTTGTTCTCAATCAAGATGTTGGCCAGGCCGTAGAAAAGGATCAAATCTGATTTGGGCTTGATCGCATAATGGTGGGTGGCGGCCATGGCGGTTTCTGTTGTCCGTGGATCCACGACGACAATCCGCGGATGATGACGGTTCCTGGCGACCCGTTCCCAGAGAATAGGATGAGCAATACAGGGATTGGCCCCCACAAAAACTAAAACATCAGATTCCTCCAAATCTTTGTAGGTGTAAGGAGGAGCATCAAACCCAAAGGCTTGTTTGTAGGCCACAACCGAGGTGGCCATACATTGACGGGTATTCCCGTCTCCATGGATCATCCCCATGCCAAATTTAGCCAAGACCCCCAACAATGCCATTTCTTCCGTCGTAATTTGGCCTGTGCTTAAAAAGGCAACACTCTCTTTCCCATACTTTCGCTGAATCTCAATGAAACGGTCGACAAATGTGACCAGAGCCGTCTGCCAATCGACGGGTTCAAGTTTATGATCTTTATTTCTTAGATAAGGGGTCGTGGCCCTGTCAGAAGCCCTTAAAGGGGTTAACGCCTCCCACCCTTTGGGACAGGCGTATCCAAGGTTGACAGGGAAATCCATCGTCGGAGTTAAATTGACAGCCTGGCCATCCTTGATATGAATATCAAGGCTGCAGCCGACGGAACAAAAACCGCAGATCATCTGTGTGATAGAATCAGGCTGAAGCCGTTGAGGCAGCTTCCCAAGCCCGATGGAAGAATCCGTTAATTTCAATTCCTCTGTTAACGGCCCATCTTTTTGATAAATAAGATTCTTAAAGACGTTTTTTATCATGACACTTGGGCCCCTGGCATCTTCAGTGGAACAACCGCTCTAAAGAAAAGATAGCGTTCTAAAAATTCTCCACTCAGAGAAACCCCAAAACTCAACAAGGCAAGAAAACCTATCCATAAAGGTTCTGCAATATTTTTGATGCCTATCAACAGCCATAACGGCAGAAGCACCCCTCCTGACAGGCCGCAGACAAAACGCCAGACAGTAAAATCTTTAAGATGTCTCGTCAACAAAAAGGCTGTCTTCTTTAAGAAAACCGAGCCATTCTTTCCAAGATGAAGAAAAATACTGGCCTCAAGAACTAATTTCAAGGTCGTGATGACAATCATCACTTTACAAAAAAGAGGGCCAAAATAATCCATGATATAGGGGAAAGAAATCTGAGGAGAAAAAATCGCCCACACAATCAATGTCAAAAGCATGGTTGCGGATCCTAATATCATGGCCGTCATAAAAAATTTAACGGGTGTCAAAGGAGTATCCCAGAAAGGTCTTTTGGTATCCTGATAGACCATCGCCGAACAAAAGAGACTGCCTATGCCGCTTAAAAAAATCATGGCAGTTAACACATAAAAAGGATCGTTTCCAAAGAATAGCTTAACGAGAAATTCTTTCAAGGGATGCCACCAAAGGCTTAAGGCATAAATCATCACCAATTGGCCAAAAACCATAAAGGCAATAATTTCCCGGCTCAGCCATGAGCGGCGGAATCCCAAAATCGCGCGAAAAGCCAGCCATGGTCGTCCCAAGTGAAAAATACTTGCCCCCAAGGCCAAGAGACTCATCCCTAATGAAAAGGGCACATAAAAAGCCGATAATGCTTCGCTAAAATGCGGATTCATCAATGTCTTGAAAAAAAAAGCGGCAAAAAATGTCCCGACGGAAAGCTGTGTTAAAACAAGCATAAAAACCAAAGGCAGATGAGAATGTTCGGGGTTGAGACTCTCATGATCGACGGATTCCATATTGAGAGGAAATGTTTTTGTTGTTTTATATTTTGTCGTCGGATAGGTATAATTCGAAGCCGGGGCATCAGGAATATTGACATATTCTGAAAAATGATTTTTGACGTCATCT
>JAHFGE010000068.1 GCA_023247575.1 Candidatus Omnitrophota bacterium
GAAGGCGGCCAAGGAAACTTTTGATCATTTTATGCGATTCGAATTCAAAGGTCTTCGCTTAGGCCTGGTGCACGGGCAGATGGACAAGGGCGAATTAGAAGACATGATGGGAAAATTCAGAAACCATGACATTGATATTCTGGTCGCCACCACAGTCCTGGAAGTAGGCCTCGATGTGCCCAATGCCAATGTCATGATCATCGAGCATGCCGAGCGTTTTGGTTTAAGCCAATTGCATCAGCTCAGGGGCCGCATTGGCCGCAGTCATAAAGATGCCATCTGCATTTTGCTGGGTGACCCGGTGACCGAAGAAGCAAAGAGCCGGCTGGAAGTTATCCTTAAAACCAACGATGGATTTAAAGTGGCGGAGGTTGATTTACAAATTCGCGGCCCAGGTCATTATTTTGGGCGACACCAGCATGGTTTAAATGAGCTGAAGGTGGCCAATCCTGTTACTCAGCTGGACCTGTTGGAAAAAGCCCGACATGAAGCAGGGCAAATGATTAAAACCGACCCTTCACTTGGTTTGCCCGAGCATAGGTCTATTAAAGGTATTATTATGAAACGTTATCCGCAGTATTTGGATATGGTCCTGGCAGGGTAATCACCCTATAACAAAGGGGGACAATGGGGACAGTTGAATTCAACTGTCCCCATTAGTTATATAACCTATCGGGTATGATTATATTTATAATGTTCCGTATTGGGTATAACAAAGTGTTAAATTATTTGACATTATACCCTATAGGGGTTATACTATTACCATGAACTTAGCCAATGAGATCAAACAACTGAGAAAAGAAGCGGGACTAACCCAAATCGAACTCGCCAAAAGGGTAGGCGTAGGTTTAAGGTTTATAAGAGAACTAGAGCAGGGCAAGACCACTGTTCGCTTGGATAAGGTTAACCAGGTTCTGGAATTTTTAGGATGCCATTTGGAAGTAGAACATAATGAACGCCAAAATATTAAAAACAGCTGAAGTGTTTTTCAAAGACAAAAGAGCCGGTTTTCTGTATCAAACGGAAAACGGTTATACGTTTGCCTATGATGAAGATTTTCTAAAAGGGAATATTCCTATTTCCCTATCATTATCTCTTCGCAAGGAACCTTATGAATCCAAAGAATTATTCTCTTTTTTCAGGGGGCTTCTTCCCGAGGGTTGGTATTTAGATATAGTTTCGGCCAAGCTAAAAATAGAACGCATGGACCATTTTGGAATTCTTGTTGGTACGGCGGGAGTGGATACTATAGGGGCAGTGACGGTCCGGGAGGCGGCCTGATGTTCGGGAGCAATAAAAAACCTATCATCCGTTTTTCTTTGCCTGAAATTTCTTTAAAGACACAAGATTTGGTTGGAAAACTTTCTATCTCCGGTGTTCAGCCGAAATTATCAGTCAAATTCGACAAAAAATCAGGTGAATTGATTCCTGCTTCTGAGGGTGGGGAATATATTTTGAAACCTCAACCCCAAGCCTTTCCCCATTTGCCTGAGAATGAACAGTGTTGCATGGATATTGCGCAAGTTTTGGGTATTGATATTCCCGAACATTGTTTACTGCCTCTTACCGACGGGACCCTTGTTTATGTGGTTAAGCGCTTTGACCGTCAGGGTATAAAAAAAATACATCAGGAAGATTTTAGCCAGATTTTAGGAAAAGATAAATACGATGGTTCTGTGGAACAAATAGGACGGAAACTTAAAGAAATTTCTTCCGTGCCTGGTTTGGATGTTCAGCTTTTCTTTGAGAGGGTTGTTTTAAACTTTCTTCTTGGAAATGGGGATGCGCATTTGAAGAATTATTCCATTAATTATGATCAAAATATGAAAATAAGATTGTCTCCAGCCTATGATATTGTTTCTTCCAGGCTGGCCATACCTGATGAAGGGGAAGAATCTGCTTTAACGATCAATGGCAAAAAAAATAGATTGACCAGGGAAGATTTTGATATGGTTGCCCGGTATTTACAAATTCCCAATAAGGTATGTTATGAAAAATTTATTAAGAAAGATGGGCAGATAAAAGGTCTTGTCAATTCTTCCATGTTAAATTCTCAAGAGCAAAAGAGTTTTATTGCCATTGTTCAAGAACGTTATCAACGGATGGGTTTTTAGAAAATTTATTTTCATCGTTCATGATCGTTAATGAGATGAAGATTTCAGCTGGAAAATATAAGGGGCGAAACTTTTACAGGCCCGCGGGCATCAGGCCCACCCAAGGCATCTTACGGGCGGCGGTTTTTGATATTTTAGGCCATGATTTAGAAGGGCTGTCTTTCTTGGAGCTTTATGCCGGCAGCGGCGCCATGAGCTTGGAAGCCATATCCCGCGGCGCCTGCAGGGTGGTGATGGTGGAGCATGACCGTAAAAATGCCCAGGTGATCCGCCAGAATTGTGAACTTTTGAGAATACATTTAGGCGGCCCCTACAGGCTTTTGGAAGCGGACGCTTTGGCTGCCATCAAGCGTTTATCCGCCGATGGCCAGCGCTTTAATATTGTCTTTTTAGACCCTCCTTATGGATTAAAGCTGGTTAAAAAAACCTTGAAAGTCATAAGGGGCAATGATATATTACACCCTCAAAGTTTTATGGTTATGCAGTGTGATCGCAGGGATTTGCCTGATGTTCCCGAGGGATTTTCACTGATTACCCAGCGCCGTTATGGAGCTTCATATTTAATTGTTTTCCAGAAAAATGAATAGTACAGCCGCTATCTATCCTGGTAGTTTTGACCCTGTGACTAATGGCCATTTGGACATTATCCAGCGGGCTTGCCGTATTTTTGATCGGGTGGTGGTGGCCGTAGCCGATAATACCACCAAGAAAGCTCTTTTAACGATCGATGAAAGGCTGGATTTGCTTCAAAAAGTAACCCAGGGAATGAGGGGGGTGGAAGTAGATTCCTTTGATTCTCTGGTGGTGGAATACGCCCGTCGCAAAAAAATCAATGTTTTGATCCGGGGCTTACGTATGACCTCAGATTTCGATTATGAGTTTCAAATTGCGTTGACCAACCGCCGGCTGGCCGAAGATATAGAAACCGTCTTTCTAATGCCTTCCGAGCATATGTCGTTTGTTTCATCGACGTTGCTTAAGGAAGTGGCCAGCCTGGATGCAGATATATCTTCCTTTGTTCCCAAGGTGGTGGAACGTAAATTGAAGGAACGACTTCAAGGGCGATGAAATTTTCTGTTCGCGATGTCACAGCCAGGGGATTGGAAATCAACCAGACGGTTCCCAAAGAAGGCATAGGATTATCAGACGAGGAAATTGATTTGCGATCGCCCATTACGGTGAAGGCCAAAATCGAGCGGGTGGCCAATCAAATCCTGGCCCGCACCAAGGTGAAAGCGGATTACGGCTATACGTGTGCCCGTTGCCTGGAGGATTTTCATGAGGAGCATGAGGCCGAGTACCATTTTAATTTTGAGCTCACGCCACAGACCGAATATGTCGATTTAGGGGAGGAAATACGCCAGGAGATGATCATGGCTAACCCCTCACGTATTTTGTGTAAAAAGGATTGCCAAGGGATTTGCCCTGGTTGCGGGGCGAATTTAAATTTAGAAAAATGCAAATGTAAGGAGAATTGAATGCCATTACCCAAACGCCAACATTCCAAACAACGCGGACGCAAACGGCGTACCCATTGGAAAGTAACTGTGGCCGCTTTACGCAAATGCCCCCAATGCCAGAAACCAGGGCTTCCTCACCGCGTATGTCCATTCTGCGGTTATTATAAAGGTATTCAGATTGCAGAGGTTGTTGCAAAGTGACCCCGCCTGTAGGCGGGGTCATCCCCGAATATTCTTATCGGGGATCCAGACTCCGTAGGGGCGATTATTAATCGCCCCCTACTAGATGCCCGATTAAAGCATTCGGGCATGACAATGTTAGGATGCAGGTATGAAAATCGTCGTCGATGCCATGGGTGGAGATTACGCTCCGGAGAATGTGATTGCCGGAAGTATCGATGCACTTAAAGAATTTCAAGTCGCTATTGCCCTGGCAGGACCGCAGGACCACCTTGCCGCTGAACTTAAAAAATATTCTTACCCCCCTCACATGGTAGAGGTCATTCATGCCCCTGAAGTAGTGGCTATGCATGACCCGGCTGTGAGCGCCATTCGTCAAAAACGCAATTCTTCTATTACGGTTGGCTTGGAGTTTTTAAAAAAAGGTGGCTATGATGCTTTTATCAGTGCCGGAAATACCGGAGCTGTGGTCGCTGCATCCACCATTGTTTTAGGTATGATTCCCGGGGTTGATCGGCCCGGAATCGGCTGTGTTATTCCTTCTTTAAAAGGTTTTAACCTCATGATTGACATGGGTGCCAACATGGCCGCCAAGCCGGAACATCTTTTGCAGTATGCCAAAATGGCCAAGGTTTATGTGCAGGAAGTCATTGGCCGTGCCAATCCTAAAGTCGGTCTTTTAAATATTGGAGAGGAAGAATGCAAAGGCACTGATTTTGTGAAGGAAGCCCATAAATTGCTGGAAGAAAAAGAACCTGCCTTTATCGGGAATCTGGAAGCGAATGAAATCTACATGGGCAAGGCCGATTGCATCGTCTGCGACGGATACGCGGGCAATGTGGCGCTGAAGGTTTCCGAAGGCCTCATGGAGGCCGTGGCTATTTTAATGAAAAGAGAAATCAGCAAGAATCCTGTTGCCATTTTCGCAGCGCTTTTGCTCAAGACCACTTTAAGCGACGCCAGAAAAGCAGCGGATTATTCTGAATACGGCGGGGCGCCCTTATTGGGAGTTAATGGATTGGTGATTATCGGTCATGGTCGTTCCTCCCCTAAGGCTATCAAAAATGCCATTCGGGTGGCCAAGCGGGAAGTGGAGCATAATGTTTTGGCCAAGATTAAAGGGGTTTTATGATGAGCAAGGTCGGTATTTTAGGGTTGGGTATTTATCTTCCTTCCAGAAGGCTTACCAATTTCGATCTGGAAAAAATCGCGGATACTACCGATGAATGGATCCGCACCCGTACAGGGATTGTGGAGCGCCGTATTGCCTCACCCAGTGAAAGGACCAGTGACCTGGCCATTAAAGCCGGCCAGAGTGCGCTTAAAGATGCCAAAATTTCAGGAGATAAAATTGATTTGATTATTGTCGCTACGATCAGTCCCGATAGCAATTTTCCATCCATGGCCTGCCGGGTACAAAAGGCCATTGGGGCGGCCAAGGCTGCTGCTTTTGATGTTTCCGCCGCCTGTTCCGGCTATCTTTATGCCATCACCACAGCGAAACAATATATTCAAACAGGCCTTTATAAGAATGCGCTGATCATTGCAGCCGAGCGTATCACCAACCTTATTGATTGGAAAGACAGAAGCACCTGCGTGCTTTTTGGCGATGGAGCAGGGGCGTGCGTATTGGGCAAAGTCAAAACGGGAGGCATTAAATCCGAGGTTCTGCAGTCTTGCGGGGCACAGGGAGATTTGATGCATGTGGTCCCTGGCACCGTGCGGCGGCCTTTGGAAACGGATGGCGATGGCATCATCAAATTGCCCTACATTGTCATGCACGGCAAAGAGCTTTTTAAGGCGGCTGTCAACTCCATGGCCGAGGCCGTCCAAGCGGCGCTTAAAAAAGCCAACCTTAAAACCTCCCAAATCGACTGCATCGTCCCTCACCAGGCCAATGACCGTATTATTTCTGCCGTCGCTTTTAAACTTAAAATTCCCAAGGAAAAAATTTTCGTCAATATTAATAAATATGGCAATATGTCCGCCGCCTCCATTGCCGTGGCCCTCTACGAAGCGGTTAAATCCAAACGCATTCGCAAGGGCGATCATGTCGTGCTGGTCGCTTTCGGTGCTGGCCTGGTGAGTGCGGCGAATGTGATAAAGTGGTGACGTTAAGTTATGTCGCATTGCTCCATAACTTATGTGCTCATTTATGAAAAAAGTTGCTCTTATATTCCCCGGTCAAGGCGCACAAAAGGTAGGCATGGGGCTGGAATTTTACCAGACCTCACCGCCGGCCAAAGCCATTTTCGATGAGGCTGATGCCGTTTGCGCCAACGGCCTTTCCAAGGTGATTTTTGAAGGCCCTCAGGAGAAGCTGACATCGACGGCTTATTGCCAGCCAGCGATATTGACGGTGAGCCTTGCTGCTCTCAAAGCTTTCCAAGTTCATCCGAAATTTAAAAATATTTCCATACAATTTACCGCGGGCTTAAGTTTAGGGGAATATTCAGCCTTGGCGGCTTCAGGAGCTATTGTATTTGCTGACACCCTGCGTTTGGTGCAAAAACGGGCAGCCTTTATGGAAGAAGCAACCAAAGAAGCCCAAGGATCCATGGCCGCTGTGATCGGATTTGATAAGGCGAAATTGGTAGAGATTTGCCAACAAACCGGGGCAGAGGTAGCCAATTTTAATTCGCATGAACAAATTGTCATTACCGGCCATGCGGCAAAAGTGGAAGCAGCCATTGAAGCTATCAAAGCAGCGGGGGGAGAGAAGATCATCCCTTTGACAGTCAGCGGCGCTTTTCATTCTTCGTTGATGGCCCATGCCGCCAGACGATTTGGGGATGTTCTAAAAGACGTGCCCATTCATCCTGCTAATATTAGAGTAGTAAGCAATGTCGATGCCCAGCCCCAAAATGATGCTGACACCATTCGTCGGAATCTCGCCCAACAAATCACAGCATCCGTGCAGTGGGTCGCATCTGTAGAATATATGGTGGCCCAAGGCATCATAGAGTTTATTGAAATCGGCCCTAACAAAGTTCTCAAAGGTCTTATCCGCCGCATCAACCCTTCGGTCACCGTCACCAATATCGAAAAACCGGCAGATATTGAAAATATGTATTAGTTTAGGGACGAAGGGGGATAGTTGAATTCAACGATCACTTGACATAAAGGGATAATAATGGTATATTTTTTATACCATGATTGACTTTGAGTATGACCATGCAAAAAGCCTATCCAACTTAAAGAAACATGGGATAGACTTTGAGAATGCCAAGATGATCTGGGACGACCCGAATTTTATTGAAGTTCCAGCTCGTGTACAGAATGAACCTAGATTCTTGGTGATTGGACGTATCGGGGAAAAATTATGGTCTGCTGTTATCACCTATCACCACGACAGGATTCGGATTATTTCGGTCCGTCGAGCGAGATCGGAGGAGGAGGCTATTTATGAAAGCTAAAGAATTTGATGCCTGTTTCGATGCGGGTGAGGATGTGACAAAATACCTAGATCTTAATAAAGTCAAGCGAGGGGGACAGGAAATCAAAAGAGTCAACGTTGATTTTCCTGTATGGATGCTTAATTCCCTTGATAAGGAAGCCGGCCGCCTTGGAATCACACGCCAGGCCGTTGTCAAAGTCCTTATTGCCCGGCATTTTCAGGCTGCTTCATAAAAAATTTGTAAATATTTAGCCAATTGAGAGATTGGATTCCCTCCCCCTCCGAGGGGAGGGTCAGGGAGGGGGCTAAAAAGATAAGAAAGTTTTTGATATCCGTCGGTAAAAGGTGAATAATAAGACCGTGATCGACGGTATAATTTTATCAGAGCAAAGTAAGGAAGAATTAATCCGTATCATCCTCGAACAAGATAAGCTCATCAAAGAACAAGCCAATAAACTTAAAGAACTCGAAGAAAAAATTAAAGACCAACAGCATGAAAAAATCGTCAGTGTATTTAAAGAGACCTGTGGGTTGGATGTCAGAACTTGAAACGATTGGCCAAAAGATTCTCCAA
>JAHFGE010000165.1 GCA_023247575.1 Candidatus Omnitrophota bacterium
GACTTTACCAGATCAAGCTGCCAGTGCCGGCAATGCCAAGCCTTTACTTTCCGCACAGGATGGCAGTGCCAAGCCTTTACCAGATCAAGCTGCCAGTGCCGGCAATGCCAAGACTTTACCGGAGCTAGTTGCCAGTGCCAATGCCGGCAGTGCCAAGACTTTACCAGATCAAGCTGCCAGTGCCGGCAATGCCAAGCCTTTACTTTCTACACAGGAAAGCCCTGCCAAGCCTTTACCAGATCAAGCTGCCAGTGCCAGTGCCGGCAGTGCCAAGACTTTACTTTCCGCACAGGATGGCAGTGCCAAGAGTATACCCCCTCAAGACCCGCCAAAGGCGGGTCAAGTTGAAGATGCAATCAGAACTATAAGACTGGACATGGACAGGCTGGCAGGGGGACCAAAGATACCTCGAAGACCTTAAAAAATTATCGGGGAGAGAGAAGTAGGTGGGGGTGTAACAGAAATTTAGAGAGACATGGGGCCACAATACACAATTCAAGATAAGTATTGTGTTCCTCTAATAATTGGTAGTAAAAAATAAAACTGATGGACACATTAAATTATAAATAATTGTCTCCGTCACATTTATTTGAATGATGTAAATTTACAAACTTAACTGTCGAAGTATATACGCTGGAAAAGAAGATCAAGAAGGATTGGGGGAAGGTTTTATGAAGAAGATAGTAAAAGAAAATAAGCAAGCTCAGTTGTCACAACTGATTATTTATCAAACAGAGGACGGACGGACAAAGCTTGAAGTGCGCCTTGAGAATGAAACAGTTTGGCTGACTCAGAAAATGATGGCCGAATTGTTCCAGGTGGAAATCCCAACGATCAATGAGCATATTAAGAACATTTTCACTGAAGGTGAATTGTCTACCCAGGCAACTATTAGGAAATTCCTAGTAGTTCAAAATGAAGGCACACGTCAAGTTTCTCGTTATGTTGATTTTTTCAGTCTTGAGGCCATTCTTGCTGTTGGTTTTCGAGTTCGTTCTTCCCGTGGGACACAATTTCGGAAATGGGCCAATGAACGGTTGAATGAATATCTGGTTAAAGGTTTTACCATGGACGATGATCGTCTAAAAGAGGGCAAAAACATCGGTTCTGATTATTTTGATGAAATGCTGGAGCGTATTCGTGATATCCGTTCCAGTGAAAAACGGTTTTATCAGAAGATTCGTGATATCTATAAGCTAGCGGTTGATTATGATCCCAAAGCCCAAGAGACCCTTGAATTTTTTCGCATTGTACAGAACAAGCTTCATTTTGCAGTTTTCGGTAACACCGCGGCAGAGTTAATTGCCCAGCGCGCCGATGCCTCGAAGCCTAATATGGGGTTGACTTCTTGGAAAGGCAGCAAGGTTCGTCCTTCTGATGTAACAATTGCCAAAAATTATTTGAATCAGCAAGAGTTAGAACAACTTAACCGTATTGTGACCATGTATCTTGACTATGCTGAAGATCAAGCCAAAAGGCAGCGTCAGATTTTTATGCACGATTGGTGGGAAAAGTTGGATGCGTTTTTGAAGTTTAACCAAAGAGAAATTTTGAATAACGCCGGGGTTGTTGAAAAAGAAGTGGCAGATAAACTAGCCTTGGAACAGTATGAAGTTTTTAATAAACATCGATTAAAGGCAGAAACAAAATCAGAAGCTCTTATGGATGACCAAGCGTTAAAAGCCATTGAACAAAAAATACTCAAGTTTCTTGCAAAAAAGAAAGAGAAGAAGGTTTAAAACCCCATCGAATTACCGTTAAAATTTGCGTCAGATTTGCATCAGGTATTTTAAGCAGTCAAGAGAAGGGATTTTTTTATAAATATGCGTATCGTTAAATCCATTCCTCAATTACGAAAAATTTTAAATCAAGCCCGAAGCAAGGGGCAAACTATCGGCTTTGTTCCGACGATGGGATATTTTCACCAAGGACATCTATCGCTGATGCGCGAAGCCAAAAAAGACAATGATGTCTGCGTGGTCAGTATTTATGTGAACCCTGCCCAGTTTGGCCCTAAGGAAGATTTTAAAAAATACCCTCGGGACTTCAAGCGAGACTCGTCGATGGCCAAAAAAGAAAATGTTGACATTCTTTTTGTTCCGTCGGATAATACCGTTTATCCTCAAAGCTATTTGACATACATCGACGTAGAAAAAATTTCCCATTCCTTGTGCGGTCGTTTTCGCCCTGGACATTTTAGAGGAGTAGCCACCATTGTGGCGAAGCTTCTTAATATGGTCCGCCCTGATGTCATGTACTTGGGACAAAAAGATGCCCAGCAGGTTGTTGTCTTAAAGACCATGGTGAGGGATTTGAATTTTCCTGTGGATATCAAAGTCGTTGACACGGTGCGAGAAGCGGATGGTTTGGCCATGAGCTCTCGCAACAAGTACCTTAATCCACTTCAGCGCCGGCAAGCTGTTGTGCTTTATCAGGCTCTGCGCAAGGCCGGTCAAATGGTTGAGGCTGGCGAACGCTCCACGGCTAAAGTCAAGGCGATGATGAAAGCCATGATCAGA
>JAHFGE010000166.1 GCA_023247575.1 Candidatus Omnitrophota bacterium
TCTTGAAATACTCGGCCCGGGTGGCATCCTCTAAGTCGCCGGAGACCACGACGATATTGGGATTGACTTTACCTAAGGTAACCAGCTCTTCTCCAAATCCGTCGCGTGTGGGGGTTGGTTTGTATTCCATCATTACACCAATTCTTTTAGCGCCTGGGCCAACTGTTCCTGATTAGGCGCCTTGCCATGCCAGGAGCTTTTGCCTTCCATAAAAGAAACGCCTTTGCCTTTGATAGTGTGCGCAATAATGACGGTTGGCTTATCTTTCCTATTTTTAAACTCATCGAAAGCGGTCATCAATTCCTTGAAATTATGACCATTCACTTCCAAGGTATGCCAGCCAAAACTAGACCATTTTTTAGCTAAAGGTTCAATGTTCTTAATGTCCTTCAAAGGGCCGTTCTCCTGAACTTTGTTATAATCCACGATGGCACATATATTGTTTAATTGATGGTGGCCAGCTGTCATAGCCGCTTCCCAGATAGAACCTTCCTGGTTTTCGCCATCGCCCAACAAACAATACACTTTGAAATTTTTTCCACGCATCTTGGCTCCCAAGGCAATGCCATTAGCAAAAGAAAGGCCATGACCTAAAGAACCCGTACAGAATTCAACCCCAGGGACGTGGGAGTGTACATGCCCCTGCAAACGGCTTTTGAATTTGCGAAAAGTCTTTAATTCTTCTTTGGGGAAATAGCCGAAATGGGCCAAGGCCACATAAACAACCGGCGTAGCATGGCCTTTGGAAATAATCAAGCGGTCGCGACCCTCCCAGGCGGGATCTTGCGGCTTATGGTTCATCACATATCCGTAAAGAGTAAGCATGATTTCAACCGCAGACAAAGAACCGCCCGGATGGCCGGAGCCGGCCACGTGCAAAACTTCCAGTATATCTCGACGGATAATGACAGCCTTTTTTTTAAGGGATTCGATATCGATGGACATAATTTTTAAAATTGGGACATGCTGGACTCGAACCAGCCACCCTCTGATTAAGAGTCAGATGCTCTACCAGATGAGCTAATGTCCCTTTGTTAGCGAAGGCCGTACTATATCAAAACTTCGTTATGCTGTAAAGCTTCCCCTTCGAAGATCGTCTACTTTAATTTCATTGACTGATGGTTTGAAAACTTTTGCGGTGAATTAAAGAAAGGCCATGCTGAGCAATGGCCTGACGATGGCGCAGGGTGGCATACCCTTTGTGGTTTTTGAATCCATATTGAGGGAAAATACGATCGTAGTGATTCATCATGCGGTCGCGGTAAACTTTAGCTATGATAGAGGCACAGGCAATCGATAAAGACAGACCATCGCCGTCAACAATAGTTTGAACTTCGTAAGGCAGTTTGCTTTTGAAAATATTGCCATCAACTAAAATCTTCACCTGGTTTTTTAAAACTTTAGAATCCCTGCTGATTTGTTTGATGAGCTGACTAACCGCTCCTTCCATCGCTCTAAAGGTAGCATTAAGAATATTAATTCGGTCAATGGCCGCTTCGGAAATAATACCGATTCCCACGTAAGCCATCTGGAAAATTTCACCACAGGCTTTTTCTCTTGCGGCGGGGTTAAGTTTTTTGGAATCATCAATACGGCAGGTAAAATCAAAATCCTTTAGACATACGGCTGCCGCTACCACTGGGCCAGCCAGAGGTCCCCGACCGGCTTCATCCACACCTAAAATAAAACGGAAGCCTTGTCTTTTGGCTTCCGTCTCATACTTTAACCAACGCTTGACCATGGATCTCTGGTGTGATTAAGCAGCCTGCGTTTGATCCACCTTCACCCTGGCACTTTTCCCTAAGCGCTCACGCAGATAATAAAGTTTAGAACGTCTAATCATCCCTTTGGTCATAATTTCAATTTTTTCAATAACCGGAGAATGGATAGGAAATGTTCTCTCCACTCCCTCGCCAAAGGAAACCTTACGCACGGTGAAAGCTTCCGCCAGACCGCGGCCAGTTTTTTTAATGACAGTACCTTCAAAGGGATGAATACGCACTTTCTCTGCTTCCTTCACTTTGATTCTCATTTTAATGGTATCACCAACATCAAACTGAGGAATGTCTTTGCGTATCTGTTTGGAATCAATGATCTGTACTTTTTCAATACGGCTAACCATTCTGCTACTCCCTCTTCTTACAATAAGTCAGGCCTTACTTTTTGAGTATGTTGAATAGCCTGAGCATGACGCCATTGTTGAATCTGTTGGTGATGGCCTGATAATAACACGTTCGGTACTTTCAAACCATGAAAATTGGCCGGCCGAGTATATTGAGGCCCTTCCAATAGATTAGCTTCAAAACTTTCGTTAACCAGCGACTCGTTTTTGCCTAAAACTCCCGGGATCAGTCGAGTAATGGCATCAATAATGGCCATGGCAGGAATTTCGCCACCGGTTAAAACATAGTCGCCCATGGAAAATTCTTCATCGATGATACAATCACGTACGCGCTGGTCAATTCCTTCGTAATGGCCACAGATAATAATCAAATTCTTA
>JAHFGE010000014.1 GCA_023247575.1 Candidatus Omnitrophota bacterium
TTCCCTTCACCTTGGGCAAGCTGCATATTGACGTTGTTAAACTGTAGTCCGGCCAGAGTGATCAGATCGCTCTGGGCAGTGGCTGTCGATGTCCAGTTTTTCCAATCAGCCACAGGACCTTTCATAGAAGCGGTGAGACCCACCAGCCCTGAAAGCTTCCAGGGAGCAATGGCTTTTTTCAAATCGGGCACAAAATTTTCCAAATCTTCCAACTTAAATTTCAAATCATTTTTGATATCCAGCTGTGGAATTTTTCCACTTAAATCAACGCTACCCGTCGTATGAATAACCGCAGACAGGTAGTACCCTGAAACATCGTTGATGGTGATCATATTACCGTCTTTGTCGGCTTGAAGTTTAACGTCTATGCCTTGCGAAGAAATGCTGGCCGCTACCTTGGGATTTTTAAAATCGGTCAGATGGCCAGTCGATGTCAGGCTATGCCCTAAAGCAGTCACAGTAAAATTCTTCCAGGAAAGTGCATTGTTCTCGACACGAAGAGAGCCAGAAATGTTCGTAAAGTTTTGCTTCAAAGCAGAGCTTTGCACATTAATATTCTTAAGCACGGCTTCAGCATTAATTTTGGCACTCAAAGGATCTAGGGCCATTCCATCAAATTGAAGTTTAAAGGAAGTTTCTCCATCGAGGGTCAAACCATAGGTTTTTAGAAGATCAGGGGCAACATTTTTAAGTTTGCTTAGGTCAAACCGTTCGGATTCAACCTCTATATTCAAGGCGGGTTTAAGAAAGTTAGTGACTTGGCCAGAGGCTTTTAAAGGTGTATCTAAAACGACCAAAGAAAGATTTTGGATATCAGCTGTATTAGTTTTAACGTCGGCACTCAGGTTGATATTCTTGACAGGTCCAAGGGCAAGGCCGTCACAACGCCCATCCTCGATAGCCACTGAACCACCATAGGCCAATGCACTGGGATTTTTGAGAGGATATGCCGCATGAATATCGAAGCGTGCATTGCCGCCCATCATCATTTGTTTCTCTAAAGTGATGTTAGCGTCCTGCCATGTCCCTTGAGTCGTCACATCCAGCATCTGTTGCTGTTGATCGAAATTGGCTTTAAGGTTACTGAGATGTAAGGCGCCTTTGAGGTTATTTTTGCCAACCGTAGCATCCATATGGTCAAAAACCAGGGGGCCAATGAATTTAACATTATTTTGTTTATCAATGCTAATATTAAAATTAGGGAGTTTTAAGTCTGCCTTAAACACCTCTCCTGGAAGCCGTACATCAAGGCCAGTTAAATCTAAATTCCCATGAGCGGTGATTTGGGTTTTGGCTCTACTCACCTGAATGCCAGTTAGTTTCAAGTCACCTTTAATATTTTGCTGGTCACTTAAGGCGATAAACAGTTGGTTAATACTTATGTCCCCTTCCAGGGAAGCTGAATCCTTCTGCCATCGGCCCCGGGTAATTTGAGCGCTTATTTGACCCTGGGAAAAGCGGTCATCGGATAATTTTAACTTCAGTAAGTTGGTTTGCAGGCCTCCTCTTATGCTGATGTCATCCGGCGAATTCACCAGAAAGTCAGAGATGTTCGCTTTCAGTGTACCTGTAGTCGAAAAGGTAGGCGTAAGGATTTGGGTATTAGATAAATCGAATTCACCTTTGATAGCTAAGGCGCCATTATCAAAATGGATGGAAGCATTTTTAACGTCTAAATCCGTTTTGATGTTGTGTTGCGCTATGGTTAAATCGATATTTTGAATAGACCAATCACCCCGTACACTGATTTTTTTAGCGACAGAATCAATTTGGGCATTGATTTCATTGATAGTAGCGCTGGCCAGAGTAAAAGGCAATTGGATAGAGGTAAGCCCAAGATAATCGACTGGTTTAATGTTTTTTATATGCACCTTAGCGGTAAGCGACCGGCTTAGAGGTTGATAGGAGCTCTGTAGAGAAATCAGACCCTGTTTTTGGGGAATAGCAAGGGAAGCGTCGAAGCCGATCCCCTGATAAGACAGACCGACTTTACAATTGATTTGGTCAATCAGTTGAGTACCAATGCCTGCTGGAGTTAAATCATCCAGGCGCAGTTTTCCATCGGTTAGCGTGATGCCTCCCACTTTAACCTCTATAGGAGAAGGTTTTTCATTGGCAGGGGATGGTGAAATTATATCGGAAAAATTCCACTGACTGTTGGTTTGATGGATCAGATGGAAAGAAGGTGATTGGATGCGGATAAAAGGAATAGTTAACTGGTGATGTTTGAACCCGGGAATAAAAATGATTCCTAATGAGACTTTTTCAGCTTGGGCCAAGATATCATCGGAAGAATCTTTTTGATAGACTTTTATTTTGTGGACGACGACGCCTCTTAGCCAGTTAAAGTGTACGGATTCAATTTCGACTTTGCGCTTAAGAAAATGCTGGGCTTGGTCAATGGCAATTTTTTTAATGACAGTGGGGAAGATAACACGGTTGACGTAAAACGTAACAGCACCAAGAAAGAATACAACGGATAACAAGATGATAATCCATTTGTGCTTCATAGAAAGGAGAGCCAAGCTAATATAAATCGGGGAGGAGAGGCTTGAACTCTCGACCTCTTGCTCCCAAAGCAAGCGCGCTAGCCAACTGCGCTACTCCCCGTGTATCTCTTATTTGACTTTTTAAAGGGTTTCAGTATATCACGCAAAAAATATACTTGTAAATAATATAAAAATCGACACAATATTGGTTATGTTACGAAGAGATCACGTTAAGCTCATCTGTGATGTCAGTGAACTCTCTGGACTTTTCCATGATGCACCTAGTATGGAATCCTTCTTACAAAAAATCACCGCCATGATAACCCATCACATGGCCTGCGAAGTCTGCTCCATTTATCTTTACTATGAACACCAGAATGAACTAGTACTTAAGGCCACCACAGGCCTTAATCCCGATTCCGTAGGAGAAGTTAAACTAAAAGTAGGTGAAGGCTTAACAGGCCAGGCTTTCCAAGAAAAACGACCTCTTCGTGAAGGTCATGCCATGGCCAACCCCCATTTCCGTTTATTCCCGGGAATCGGTGAAGAGCATCTGGAATCTTTCCTGGCAGTGCCCATTTTGCGTGGTCAGGTTGAGATTGGGGTCATGGTCATTCAAAGTCAAAAAAGGGATTATTTCTCCAACGAAGACATTCAAATTTTAAGAGCCATTACTTCTCAATTGGCCACCACTATTGAAACGGCTCGCCTTTTGATTACGCTTAACACCCAAAAGCAAAAAAAACCTCAACTAGTGGCCGATTTGAAATTTATCAAAGGCCGTAGCGGTTCCCAAGGCGTGGCTTTGGCTGAAGCCATTATTCTGGATGAGCTTATGACGGATGTTGAACATTTGGCCAAGTTATCCAAAACATTGACTGAGGAAGATTTTCATAGGGCGGTAGAAGAAACTGAAGAGCAATTGCAACAGTTACAGAAACACATAGAGACCGAACTCTATGATGTCAGCGGGCTTATTTTTACCGCCCAGATTTTGATGCTTAAGGATAAAGGATTTTTGGATGCTATAGAGATGGCCATCCGTCAAGGAAGTAACCCGTCGCAGGCTGTAGCTAAAGTGGTCAGAGAGTACGTACGTAAATTCAATACTATCCAGGACAGCTACTTACGGGACAAAATTTATGATATCAAGGATGTGGGCCGACGTCTTTTGGAAAATATGACGGGTTTAAGCCATCACCACGGTGATTTGGAGAGCTGTATTGTTGTTGCCCGTGAACTCCTTCCCTCTGACACTGTCAAACTTTTTTCTCAGAAAGTCAAAGGTATTATCCTTTTAAGTGGCGGGGTGACCTCACATGTGTCTATCCTTTCACGGTCGCTGGGCATACCGCTGGTAGTCGTCGATGAGCCTGGCCTTTTGTCGCTTCCGGAAAAAACAAAAGTTTTGCTGGATGGAGTAATGGGCTATGTCTATATCAATCCTTCTCAGGATACCATTCAAAAAGTTTTTGAACGGGAAGACCTCCATAAAGATCTGGATCAATTAAAAAAGAACCTTCAATCTAAACCCCGCACCAAAGACGGTGTGCCGGTCAGATTGATGGCCAACATTAATCTTCTGGGGGACTTAAAAGCCGCAACGGAATTTAAGGCTGATGGTATTGGACTGTATCGCAGTGAATTTCCATTTTTAATCCGCAGCAGTTTCCCATCGGAAGAGGAACAATATCGGATCTATTGCCGTTTAATAGAGGGTATGCCTGGTAAAGAAGTGACCTTACGCACCCTCGACTTGGGAGGGGACAAGATCCTTTCCTATTTTGATTACGGTCATGAGGAGAATCCTTTTTTGGGATTACGCTCCATACGCTTTTCCCTTAAATACAAAGATGTTTTTATTACGCAAATTCGTGCCATGCTTCGGGCTGGTTATGGGGCCAACATGAGAATAATGTTTCCCATGATTTCTTCCATCGATGAATTCCAACAAGCCAGAGGAGTTTTGCAAGAATGTATCTATGACTTGGAAAAGGAAAAACAAAAAATTGGCTATCCTAAGGTAGGCGCCATGGTGGAACTTCCTTCGACCATTGAAATCATCAATGAATTGGCTGAGGAAGTAGACTTTTTTAGCATTGGCACCAATGATCTGGTTCAATATCTTTTGGCCGTCGACCGCACGAACGAGAAGGTAGCCAATTTGTATTTGCCTCAGCACCCTTCGGTTCTGCGTGCTTTAAAGAAAATCGTCGATGCTGCCTTAAAATACGGTAAAGACGTTTCCATTTGTGGGGATCTGGCCGCTGATCCCAAATTTTTGCCATTTCTGTTAGGGATAGGGCTGCGCACGTTCAGCCTGGATGCCAGATATTTGTCCAAAATGCATAAAAACCTCTATGGAATTGTTTTAAGTCAGGCTCAACAGCAGGCGGGAGAGCTGCTTAAACAAAATAAAGTTGAACGCACCTCCTTGTTGATGGGACTAGAATAAAATTTTATGCCTCGGGTTATCAAACGGCTGGTTGTCGCTGTCCTTTTGCTTTGGCTAGGCTGGCATTTGGCCGTACCGATTAACTTGACCGTTGCCGATGTAGGTCGTCATATTAAAAATGGCGAGCTGATTCTCAACGGCACGAGGGATGTCCTTTACAAGAACTTTTATTCTTACTCCTGGGGTGATTATCCGTTTATCAACCATCACTGGCTGTTCGGTGTTTTTTGTTTTATTTTTTGGTGCCTGGCAGATTTCAGCGGCCTCTCTTTGGTTTATATCCTCATCCAGTTGGCGGCTTTTGGGTTCTTTTTGCACAGGGCGTCCAGGTTTTCTTCATTTTGGATCGCCTGTGTCTTTGGTTTATTAAGTTTTCCTCTTTTAACCTACCGACTGGAAATTCGTCCCGAAGGTATCAGCATGCTTTTGTGCGGCCTGTTTTGGTGGCTGTTATCCGCCTATCGATATGGCCAGCTTAAAAGCAGTCATTTAAAAATTTGGATTTGTCTTTTGCAAATCGTATGGGTTAATACTCATGTGTTTTTTATCATGGGTCCAGTTTTGGCGCTGCTGTCTTGGGGACAGGCCAGGATCGAAGGCCAAAAAGAACAAGCCGAAATTTTTAAGAAAACTTTGTGGTTGGTGTTGGTTTCCTGTTTGGTTAATCCTTCCGGTTTATGGGGCGCTTTGGTCCCCTTGAATATTTTTAAAGGTTTTGGGTATACTCTCGCCGAGAATCAATCGGTCTTTTTCATGTATAAAAGATTTCCACAAGATACTACCTATCTTTATTTTTTAATCGCCTTAGGAATCATGATAGTGCCGTGGATAGCGCTATTAAAGCGGGAGGGGGTTAAGAAACATGTTTCTATGCTGATCCTGATGATTTTTCTCTCCGCTTATGCCATGAAAGTGGTGCGTTTGATTACCCCCTTTGGTTTCTTCTGGATCGTGTTTTCATCGTATGGGTGGGGTCAATGGATGCAGTCCTGGCCGGCTCCTTTAAAAAATAAACTCATAACTCTAGGTCTGGTAGCCGGACTTCTTGTTTCAGCAACGGTGCGTTTTAACTGGCATTCCAGACCCTATCTTGGGCTCATGCCTGGGGCCAATGGTTCTGCTGAGTTTTTTAAAACCGCCGGTCTACAGGGACGAGTTTTTAACAATTATGACATTGGGGGGTATTTGATTTTTCACTTTGTACCGCAGCAGAAGTTTTTTGTTGATAACCGTCAGGAAGCATTCCCTCAAAAATTCTTCCGGGAAGTTTATATCCCGATGCAGCAAGACAATGCGGTTTGGCAAAAGACGGATGCTCAATACGGCTTTAATGTGATTTTCTTTGACCGGCATGACCTGACCCCTTGGGGTCAAGAATTTTTGATTCATCGGATAAGCGATCCCTTGTGGGCGCCGGTGTTTGTCGATGGCTACACCATTATTTTCTTAAAGCGTAATAGCCAAAATGCTAATCTTATCCGCCGCTATGAGTTGCCTTCCAGTATGTTTGCGGTTACTCACAACAACTAACTTACTTTTACTTCATCTTCCTGCGCTTGTTCCATAACCTAAAATTTTGGTTCCCCTTTATCGTCTATTCTGTTATTATTTTCCGTATTTCAGGCCTAATTGGAAGGCAAGTAGGGAGGTCGCGACCGTTCCTTACCATAGAAAGAGAGTTTTAAATCATGGTGGCCATAAAACCATTTAACGCTGTATTTTATAATAGGGAGAAAATTGACAACCTTTCTTCGGTTATTTGCCCTCCTTACGACATTATTTCGCCCCAGCAGCAGGATTCTTATTATAAACAGCATCCTTTTAATTTTATTCGCCTGGAATTAGGCAAAGAAACGCCTAAAGATACGGCCAAAGACAATAGATACACCCGTGCCAAGAAAACCTATGAGGATTGGATCAATAAAGGCGTGCTCAAACAGGATGAGGCCTATTGCATTTATTTTTATAAACAAGATTATGCTTATCTGGGACAACGATATACCCGCACTGGATTTTTAGCACTTCTGAATCTTAATGAGGATGCTGGTGTGAGAACTCTGCCCCACGAACACACTAACTCAGTGGCAAGAGCCGACCGGCATTTGTTGTGGAGCACATTAAAAAGCAATTTAAGCGCCGTTTTCATCGGTTACAGCGATAAAATGAATGTGGTTGAAAAGCTCTTTTTAAAAGAATTAGCCAGTCAAAAGCCATACTTGGAAGCGGTGGACCAGGATAAAGTCAGGCATATGGTCTGGCGTCTGGCTGATCCGGACAAAATTGCGCAGATTGTTGAGGTCATGGACGGTCAGAATTTGTTTATTTGTGACGGCCACCATCGTTTTGAAGTGGCTCATCAAATCCGTCGCGATAACCTTAGAAAATATAAAAATTCCAACGGCAGAGAGCCGTTTAATTTTGTGATGACCTATTTTACCAATCTGGATTCTAAAGATTTGCAAATTTTCCCAATTCACCGTATTGTCAAGAAATTTTCCATCAGTGTTAATCTTCTGGAACAATATTTCCGTATTGACCGCATTAAGACCAGGAATGATTTACTGGTACTTTTAGCCCGTGCCGGGCAAAACGAACATGCCTTTGGCCTTTGTCACAAAGAGGGGATGTACTTGCTTCGTTTAAAGAATAAAACCTTGATTGATAAAGTGGTTCCCGAAGGTTCCCGTGACTACAAAAATCTTGATGCGGCCATCTTGAAGTCGTTTATTTTTGATCAGGTTGGCGTAACCCCTGAAGATATCGATTACTCAAAAGATCCTGTGGAGGTCATGACGACCATCCAAGAGGGGAAAGCTGATGCCGGATTTATTTTAAATCCTGTACCAATCAAACAACTGCGTGCCATTGCCTTAAATGATGAGCGTATGCCACCCAAGACGACCTATTTTTATCCCAAGATTTTGTCGGGATTGACAATATACAAAATGGATTAGTCTTGGTTAATAGTTAATGGTGAATGGTTAGAATCACTATTAACTATGTACCATTAACCATTAACAAACTTATGTCCCTATTCGGCAAATCCAACTATACTTTCATCAAAGTTAAGCGTAAGGAAATTCCTACCGGTATCTGGACTAAATGCCCAGGCTGTGAATCTCCAGCCTATTCCAAAGAGCTTAAAAACAATTTGAATGTTTGCCCTAAATGCGGTTTTCATTTAATTTTAACTGCTCGGGAACGTGTAGAGCATTTAATCGACGGAGGTGCTTTTGTTGAGTTAGATGGTCAAATGACCTCAGCGGACCCCTTGGACTTTCAAGGCCCCAAGACTTATAAGGAAAAGTTAAAGGTAGATCAAGAAGCCACGGATTTACTCGATGCCGTTATTACAGGATATGGGACCATGGAAGGGCATAAAGTATCTTTGGCTGTGACGGACTCGAGGTTCATCATGGGCTCTATGGGGTCGGTGGTGGGAGAAAAAATTACTAGGGGCGTCGAGTATGCAACTACGAATAAATTGCCCATGATTATTGTCTCGGGTTCCGGTGGTGGAGCACGCATGTATGAAGGGGCCATTTCTCTCATGCAAATGGCCAAAACTTGTGCAGCTTTAGCTCGCCACAGTGAGGCAGGTTTACTGTATATCTCAGTTTTAACAAATCCGACGATGGGGGGCATTATGGCTTCTTTTGCCGGTGTAGGAGATATTATTATCGCTGAACCTAAAGCCTTGATCGGTTTTGCAGGACCACGTGTTATTGAGCAGACTATTCGCCAGAAACTGCCCTCGGGCTTTCAGCGTTCGGAGTTTTTGTTGGCTCATGGCATGATTGATATGATTGTCCAGCGCCAGGACCTAAAAAACGTCATGGCCCACACTATTGGATATGCGCAAAACTGATTGCTTAATTTAGGACTTTTTAATACAATACCGTTTTAATTAAAATTTTATCTAACCGATGGCTCGTATTCGTCTTAAAAATCTCTGCAAGAGTTATAAGGGCGGCGTCCAAAACGCCGTTAAGGATGCCAATCTGGAAATTGCCGATAAGGAATTTGTGGTCTTAGTCGGTCCTTCCGGCTGTGGTAAATCCACTGTCTTACGGATGATTGCCGGCTTGGAAGACATCACTGCCGGTGAGGTTTGGATCGATGGCACATTAGTTAATGATGTTCCTGCCAAAGACCGTAACATCGCCATGGTTTTTCAAAATTATGCGCTTTATCCACATATGACGGTTTTTGAAAACATGGCTTTCGGATTAAAACTTCGTAACTATCCTAAATCAGAAATTGAAAAGAGGGTGAACGAGGCTGCTGAAATTTTAGGGATTACAAGATATCTGGATCGCAAGCCGCGTCAGCTTTCCGGTGGGGAACGTCAACGGGTAGCGGTGGGCCGGTCCATTGTGCGCAAACCAGCTGTCTTCCTTTTTGATGAGCCTTTAAGTAACATCGACGCCAAAATGCGTGTACAAATGCGCACCGAACTCCATAAGCTGCGTTTACGTCTGCAAACCACTTTTATTTATGTGACTCACGATCAAACGGAGGCTATGACCATGGGTGATCGTATCGTGGTTATGAAGGACGGCCTCATTCAGCAAAGCGCGGATCCTATGACGATTTATGATAAGCCGGCTAACAAGTTCGTGGCTTCTTTTATCGGTTCGCCTCCTATTAATTTAATAAAGGGCCGCCTTATGAGACGGGATAAAAAAATTTTCTTTGATGAAGGTAAATTTCAGGTTAAACTTATTGAGGATATGTCACCTAGTATGCTCAATTATGTAGACAAGGAAGTCATCCTGGCTATTCGTTCGGAGGACATTTATGATAAGTTATTTGCCACCGAAGCTTCTGCCGATAATACGGTGCGCGCCACTTGCGAAGTGGTGGAACCTTTGGGTTCCGAAGTCTACTTATATTTAAGCTCAGGCAAGCATAATTTTATCGCACGCGTTGGTGCCCATGATAGACCTGAGGTTAATCGCGAAATGGATTTGGTTTTTGACATGAGCAAGGTACACTTCTTTGATGTTCAAACCGAAGAAACCATTGTCTAGATTATACGCCCTAGTTGTTTTTAGCTTTCTGGTGCCTTTGATTGCTTTTTTTATTTACGCCGCAAAATATCCTGCGGCGTTTTTCTTTTTAGCGGCCGCCTTATTAACTAACATTATTTTATTGATGGCTTTTCATCGTCGCCTTTCCAGGAGACAGGCAACGATCAGCTTACAAAAAGAGGAGTATTTTGAGAAAACCAACATGCTCAAAGCTGAGCTGGAGAAAGAATGGCAGAGCATTGAGTCCTTCCGTCGGAAAATTATTAATTATTCCCAGCTTAAAGACCTTACTGAAAAGCTCAGTATGTGTTTAAGTTTGGAGGAAACTTCGAATATGCTTTCTATAGAGGTCAACCGTCTTTTTGGACACCAAGACATCACGGTGATTCTTTATCTTTTCCATTCCAAAACAGGTGAATTAGGCATTTCTTCCTCCCAAAGAGGGCATGCCCAGATTAATTTGAAGGCTAAAAAAGGTGATTTTTTTGATCAATGGGTCGTTAAAACTTTGCACCCATTACTGGTTGAAGATGCCAATAGTGATTTTCGTTTCGATGTGGACAAAATCTCTTTGGAAGATTCCCGTGAGGTACGCTCGCTGATCAGCGCTCCCTTGATGGAAGGAAATAAAATTTTAGGCCTTCTTCGTGTGGACAGCCCTTTGCCGCAGCATTTTACCACCGATGATCTTCGTTTTTTAAGGACGATTGCCGATTTGACTTCCATCGCCGTTGAAAACGCCCAATTGTACCAACGCCTGGAGGAATTGGCTATTAAAGATGGGCTCACAGGACTTTATTTACGCCGTTATTGGGCCAGCCGCCTGGAGGAAGAAATGGCCAGAAGTATACGTGGCAAGTATGAGCTTTCCTTTTTGCTTATTGATCTTGACCGGTTTAAACAGTACAACGATACGTTTGGCCATATTGCCGGGGATATTGTTCTACGTCAGGTGTCTCAAATTTTAATGGAACATTTTAGTCGACCGGGTGATTTGATATGCCGTTATGGAGGGGAGGAATTTTGTGTCCTTCTTCCCGATTGTCCCAAGCCCAAAGCAGCCGTTTTAGCAGAAGAACTGCGCAAAAAAATTCAAGACAGGCAGATTATTTTACGTCGGCAGAAAACCAATATCACCGCTTCTATAGGTGTCGCTTCGTCCAGGGATACATGTTTAAAAGAAGAATTACTTATTAAAGCCGATGAGGCTCTTTATCAAGCCAAAGAAGGAGGTCGTAACCGCGTATGTTTGGCCTCTTGATTATAGCGATGTTTATTTTTGTCGGTGTGGTGTTTTATATAGTCAAGATTATTGTCTTGCAGCTGGAACAAAATGCCGACGAGGATGTTTTAAGGTCCAAGCATACTTTTCAAGAAATTATTGAACAAAAAGACCAGGCCTATGCCGAGAAAGCTAGGTTGGAAAAAGATGCCGCACAGATTTTTACACTGTATGAGATGACCAAGGACATCAGCTGTCGTTTGAATGAACAGGAATCCTTCAATATTTTCCGACAGAAATTAAAAGAGAACATCGCCATGGAAGACTGTCAGTTGGTGGTGAATGGAGATCCCCGTGCTCAGGAAACATTTGTGTCTGGCGGTTATTTCATGTTTGTGCTTAAAAGCAAAGAAGAGCAATTAGGATACTTGCTTTACAAAGGAGTCCCCCAGAGAGATCAAGAAAAATTTGCCATCTTAGGCCACCAGTTTGCTTTGGCCCTTCGGCGCATAAAACTTTATAAAGACATCGAACGCCTGGCCGTCACGGATAGCTTGACGGATGTTTATACCCGCCGGTATTTCCTGGAGCGTTTTGAAGAAGAAGTCCAGCGGGCTTCCGTCAGAAAAATTAAATTGGCCTTTTTAATGCTGGATGCGGATCATTTTAAAATGATCAATGATCAGTATGGTCATTTGACAGGGGATTATGTTCTTAGAGAGGTAGCGCTCATTATTAAAGAGAATATTCGTGAGATTGATATCGTTGGCCGCTATGGGGGGGAAGAATTTTGTGTGGTTTTACCGGAAACTGATGTGGATGGAGCAAGGCTGGTGGCGGAACGTATTCGCAAGGCTGCAGAAAAAAGAGTTATCAAGGCTTATGATACCTCCATTCGCATTACGTTAAGCATTGGGGTTTCGCTGTATCCGGGCGATGGGAAACAGGTGGAAGAACTCATCGATAAAGCTGACTGGTCTTTGTACCGCGCCAAAACCCAGGGCCGTAATTGCACAGTTGTCTTCGGACTCTATAGTGCTTCTTAAACATTTCTTTTTTTCCTCCATCCCGCTTGAATCCGATTTTTGTTTAGGTTAGAATAAAATTAATTAATATTAATTTGTCTTTGGAGGATTTTATGAAAAAGTATGTTATTGGTGTGGATGTGGGTGGCACCAATATTAAATTAGGGCTAGTGCATTCGCAGGGGCATATTATCGCTCGAAGTTATTTCTCCACCATTCCTTTTAGCTCTTCCAAAACAGAATTGATCGCGGCTTTGGCCCAAGAAATCAAGGCCATCATTATTTCCCACCATCTAAAAAATAGAGATATTGCTGGTGTCGGCGTAGGTTTGCCTGGTCTGGTTGATGATCATCAAGGGATTGTGCGTTTTTTACCCAATATCCCTGGTTGGAGAAATGTTCATTTAAAAGCCATTCTAGAGAAAAAACTTAATTTACCCGTCTTCATTGATAATGATGTCAAGCTTATTACCCTGGCGGAATGGAAATTTGGGGCTGGCCGTGGGGTTAAAAATTTAATTTGTTTAACGTTAGGTACTGGCGTGGGCAGTGGCCTTATTTTGGATAATCATCTCTATTGCGGTAGCACTAATGCTGCTGGTGAATTAGGGCACATGCCCTTAAATGAGCAGGGTCCTGCTTGTAATTGTGGCGGATTCGGCTGCCTTGAAACCTATGTAGGCAACAAACGTTTGTTTGCCCTAGCCAGTCGGATGATGAACCAACGGGGTATGACAACTCAAAAAATGTTTGCTCTAGCCAATCAAGGTCACAAAAAAGCCTTACAGTATTGGCACCAGGCTGCTACTCATATTGGCAATGGATTAGTAGGAATTGTCAATTTATTAAACCCTGAGCTTATCATTATCGGTGGAGGGGTTTCTCATAATGAGAAATTTTTATTTCCGAGAATCAGAGAGGTCATCAAGCAACGGGCGATGGATGTGCAGGCCTCCATCGTAAAAATCAAACGTGCCGAATTTGGCGATGACGCAGGTATCATAGGAACGCAGGTCTTAGTTAATGCAAAGATTTTATAAAAAAATTTTCTTTCGCCTATGGCTGCTTGTTATTTGTAGCATTGTTTTTATTTCTTCCCAATCTTTTGCTGGCAAAAATCCCTATGGCGAAACAGGTTTCAATTTAAAGAAAAATTTTAAAGAACAAAAAGGCTTCGGTCTTAAACCGCAGAATGTCAAATCTGTTCAATTAGAAGCTGATCAGGTGCAATTTTCCCCGGACACCAACGTGGGTACTGCTACCGGTCATGTGGTGGTGACCGCTGAGCAGACTATCCTTTATGCGGACCAAGTCGAATTGCAGCGCTCCATTGGTGAAGCTGTCGCCAGCGGTCACGTGTATATCGACTCACCCCAGATGCAAATCGATGCGGATAAGGCTAAATTTAATTTCAACAATCACACAGGGGAATTTCAAATTGGCCGTGTTTTTAATGACCCCTTTCAAATTAAAGGGAAAAGTATTAGCAAGGTCTCCGACAACCACATGGTCATGCAAAATGGCTATTTGACTACCTGTGATTTAGATGAACCGCATTTTCGTATGGCCGCACACCGCATGGATGTTTATTCTGGCGATAAAGCTATTGCTAAAGGTGTGACGATGTATTTGGGTAAGATGCCTGTTATGTATTTGCTTCAATATGTTCAGGATTTAAAAAACCGTCCTATTTTTACCGTCACCCCCGGATACAAGAAAGATTTCGGAGCATTTTTATTAACTACTTTGACTTTAAAGGTGTCCAATAATGTGAAGTTGATTGTCCATGGAGATTTCCGCGAACGTTTGGGCCTAGGGGAAGGGGTGGATGTTAAATATCAGACCCCACGTTTTGGTTCAGGTATTTTACGGACTTATTATACCCATGAAAGAGAAATAGCTTCTCACCATTTGTGGAGTCTTTATAACAGCGATGGTACGAAAAGGGGGCCAACCATCAGGCACGAGCGTTATCGGGTGGAATGGCGTCACCAGTGGCAGATTGACAAAGATACCAATGCCATTTGGCAGTACTATAAAGTTCATGACTACGATTTGGTCAATACGGGTTTTATCAAAAGATATTTTCTGCAGGAATATCGTCGGGGGCCGGATGTGAACACCTATTTTGTATTGACCAGAAATTTTTATAGGGGGACCTTAACTTATCGTATCGATGCCAGCCGTGTGAATCACGATTTACGTACGGTGGAACGGCTACCCGAAATTCAATACCAATTAAGCGCTCAGCAGTTGGGGCGTACCAATTTTTATCTCAAGACCACAGATACTTTTTCTAACCTGCAAAATGACCCTAACAATGGGGATATCCACACAAAAACCATGCGGGTGGATACTAATAATGAGATTTCTTATCCCAAAAAGGTGGCTTTTATTGAACTGCGCCCATGGGTCGGTGGAGAACATACTTATTATAGCCGTACCGTTGATTTAAGTCAGCGCTCTATAATCAATGGACAATTCAAGACGGGTTCCGATTTAACCACCCATTTTTATAGAGTGTGGAATTACCATACTAATTTTGGGGGTCTTAATATTAATGGGTTGCGTCATGTCATCACTCCTTCAGCTATATATCTTTATGCCCACAGGCCTGCGATCAGTATTAGCCATTTTAATCAATTTGATGGCATTGACGGTCCGGCCATGTCTCATAACGTTCATTTATCTTTAGAGAATAAATTGCAAACAAAGCGCAGTAAGCAATCTGTTGACCTCATACGTACTATTGTGGAAACAGACTATGGGTTAATTTCAAAATTTAAGGGGCCCGGCCGCACTTTTGGACCGGTACAATCGACGGTGGAGGTTAACCCCAACTCATGGTTGTCTTTTAAGGCTGACCAATTGTATGACAATAAAGCTGCTCATTGGCTTAATGCCAATTTTGATACCTTTATTAATGGCGGAGACAAATGGTCTTTAGCCTTTGGTAAACGGTATGCGCGCCGACAAGACGATCAATTTACCAGCGAAATAACATACAAAATCAATCCTAAATGGAGGTTCAAAATTTATGACCGTTTTATTGTTGACAAAGGTACGGTGAAAGAAGAGGATTATCTTTTAACTCGTGACCTTCATGAGTGGGAAATGGATATTGATTACCATCAGGAAAGAGGAGCCGGGGCAGGATTTTTCGTTGTCTTTAGATTAAAGGCATTCCCGAACATGACCCTTAATCTTTTTAACAATAGTTTTCATCGCCCCAAGGCGGGGTCGCAAAGTCCGACGGAACAGAACTTAAATTACTAATATGAATATTGTTGTCATCGGTTCAGGATATGTAGGATTGGTCACCGGGGTTTGCCTTTCTTCCATAGGCCATCATGTCATTTGTGTGGACAATAATAAAAAGAAGATTCAACAGCTTAAAGCTGGCCAGGTGCCTATTTATGAGCCGGGTTTGGAAGAATTGATGCGGGCGTGTACCAAGAAAAAGAGGCTTAAATTTACTGATTCCATCAAGGAGGCCTGCCAGCAATCCACCGTCATTTTTTTGGCCTTGCCAACGCCTCCTAAGCCCAACGGTGATGCCGATTTGACCTATATTGAGAATGCCGCCCGCGAAATTGCCCTGCATATGAATTCTTACAAATTAATTGTAGAAAAATCTACGGTCCCCGCGGAGACAGGCAATAGAATCCATCGCACCATTGTGTTAAATTTGCCTAGAAAATATAAGAGAGGTGATAGAGTTCTCTTAGATTTCGATGTGGCTTCTAACCCTGAATTTCTTAAAGAAGGATCAGCCGTTGACGATTTCATGAATCCTGACCGCATTGTCTTAGGGGTTGAAAGCAAAAAGGCTGAGAAAATCCTTAGAGAAATTTTTAAACCGCTGAAGACTAAAATTTTAGTTACCAACACAGCTTCCTCTGAAATGATCAAACATGCCTCGAACTCCTTTTTAGCTACGAAGATTTCTTTTATCAATGCCGTGGCCCAGATTTGCGACCGGGTGGGAGCGGATGTGCTCAAAGTCGCTGAAGGGATGGGATTTGATCAACGTATCGGACGTCAATTTTTAGATGCCGGTATTGGCTATGGCGGAAGCTGTTTCCCTAAGGATGTGAATGCGTTTATTCATCTGGCTGAGAAAAATGGTTATGATTTTGGGCTGCTCAAGGAGGTGCGCCGCATCAATGATTTGCAGTGGGCCAGTTTTGTCCATCTGGCGGAAGAAAAACTTTGGAACCTTAAAGAGAAAAATATTGGTATTTGGGGATTAGCTTTTAAACCTAATACCGACGATATGCGTCATGCTCCCTCTGTGGACATCATTGCTAGACTCAAAGAAGAAGGCGCCAGAGTCAAGGCCTATGATCCCAAGGCCATGGCTAACGCGGTCTCTATTTTTAAAGATATTTGTTTATGCGATGATCCTTACAAAGTAGCGCAGGATGCTGATGCGCTTTTGCTTCTGACGGAGTGGCCAGAATTTAAGGAAGTGGATTTTGTGCAGGTGCGGGATGCCATGCGTCAGGCGGTTATTTTTGACGGAAGGAATATGCTGGATGCCGCTAAGCTTAAAAAACTCGGCTTTGAATATTTTGGCATAGGCCGAGGACGATTATGAAGATCCTCGAACAGAAAATTATTTCCAGAAAAGCTAAAGTAGCGGTGATTGGTTTAGGTTATGTGGGGCTGCCATTGGCCATCAGTTTCGCCCAAAAAGGTTTTAAAGTTTTTGGGATCGACACGAGTCGCCAACGTATCGGACGGTTGCAGAATTGTGAAAGTTACATTACTGATGTCAAAAGTAAAGATTTTACCGGTTTTATTCACCGTGGACGGCTTTGTGTCTCAACAGATTTTGACGTTTTAGACCAAGCGGACGCTATCATTATTTGTGTTCCTACACCCATCAAGCACAAATACACCCCCGATATCTCTTATATGGTCTCGGCGGTACGCAGCGTGGCCAAGCATCTGCACCGCGGGATGCTGGTCATTTTAGAAAGTACGACTTATCCAGGGACAACCGAAGAATTGATTCAGCCAGAATTAGAAAAAAATGGTCTTAAGGCCGGTCATGATTTTTATCTGGCGTTTTCTCCCGAACGTGTTGACCCCGGCAATAAACAGTTTGGGGTGACCCAAATCCCCAAAGTCGTTGGCGGTATTACCCAAAACTGCACCCGCTTAGCTGCTCTTTTATATAGCCAGGTTATTAAACATATCCATCAAGTCTCTTCGGCAAAAGCGGCGGAAATGACTAAATTATTGGAAAATTCTTTCCGCATCGTTAATATCGGATGGATCAATGAGATTGCCCAAGCCTGTCATAAGATGGGTGTTGATGTCTGGGAAGTCATTGATGCTGCCGAAACTAAACCCTTTGGATTCATGCCATTCTATCCAGGCCTAGGCGTAGGAGGCCATTGTATTCCTGAAGATCCTCTGTATTTGTACTGGAAAGCCAAGCGGTATGGGTTTAATTCTAAGTTTATTAAATTGGCAGCAGATACTAATGCGCATATGCCTAATTATGTCGTTCATCGCCTGGAAAGTTTATTATCTCAATCATGGTCTGGCGTTAAAATCCTTGTCGTAGGGGTCACCTATAAAAAAGACGTTAAAGACCTGCGAAAGTCTCCATCCGTAAGACTCATTGAACTGCTTAAATCCCGTACTCATGTCGATTACCATGACCCTTTGGTTCCCTATTTAAAAATAGATGGGATTGACTTACAATCTGTGACATTGCAGGCTAAAACTGTTAAAAACTACGATTGCGTGGTCATTGCCGTTGATCACACGACTGTAAATTATGATCTCATTCGTCACAATGCCCGCCGTATCTTTGATATTCGAAATGTCTATAAAGCTTGCAAGGATCCAAAAATAGAAAGGTTATAAATGGTTTCAGGTAAGACTGTTCTTATGACTGGCGCAGCTGGATTTTTGGGCAGTCATTTGTGCGATTGGTTTATTGATCGAAAATTTCAAGTCATGGCTGTCGATAATTTGCTGACAGGATCAAAAAGAAATATTGCTCACCTCACTAAGAATAAAAATTTTAAATTTCTTAATCATAATATCAGTCAACCTTTAAAGGTCATAGGGCCAGTTGATTATGTTTTGCATTTTGCTTCACCCGCTTCCCCGGTGGATTATATGAATCATCCCATCGCTACCATGGAAGCGGGAGCTTATGGCACGCAAAACTCACTGGAGATCGCCAAACTTAAGGAATCTGTATTTCTGTTGGCTTCTACTTCGGAAGTTTACGGTGACCCGCTGGTGCATCCCCAAAAAGAGGATTACTGGGGCAATGTCAACCCTCATGGCCTTCGCAGTATTTATGATGAGGCTAAACGTTTCGCAGAGGCCATGACTTTTGCCTATGGCCGCCAATATAAAATGGATGTAAAAATCGCGCGTATTTTCAATACGTATGGCCCCCGCATGCAAATTAAAGATGGACGGGTGGTGCCTAATTTCATTGACCAGATTTTGCATCATAGACCTTTGACTGTTTATGGGAATGGAAAACAAACCAGGTCTTTCTGTTATGTAGATGATTTAATTGACGGCATCACACGGCTGTTGTTTTCTAACCTTCCAGGCCCTGTTAATATTGGCAATCCGCGCGAATTTACCATCTTGGAATTCGCGTCTTTAATCAAAAAGCTTTATAACCCTAAAGCTAAGATTGTCTTTAAACCCCTGCCGCAGGATGACCCCAAGCAACGCCGGCCCGACATTACCCTGGCTCGCCAAAAATTGGGCTGGGAGCCGAAAGTCCCCTTAGAGCAAGGGATTAAATTAACGATGGATTGGTTTAGGAATAATATTTAATTGAATCCTTATTCTTTTTAGATATACTTAACATCTGATTCTAAACCCATAAAAAAAGAGTTTTCATGGTTACCAAAGAAGAACTCGTTGCCTTTGAGCAGGAGATTGCTGCCATTTACGCTACAGGCGTTATCTGCGCTCCTGTGCATCTACGGGCCGGTCGCGAAGAACAACTAATTGAAATATTTAAAGAGCATAACATTGGTGACGATGATTATGTCTTCGGCTTTTGGGATTCTCATGAATTGGCTCTCCTTAAAGGGGTGCCCCGCGAGGAACTTAAAAACGCCATCCTGGAAGGTAAAAGCATTTCCCTATGTTTCCCGCGTTATAGAATTCTTTGTTCCGGTATTGTGGGCTCTTTGATGGGCGCAGCCGCAGGAGTCGCCTGGTCTTTAAAACATGAAGGACGAAAGGAGAGAGTATTTTTATTTTGCGGTGATATGTCGTCGGAGACTGGTATTTTTCATGAAGCCGTCAAATACGTTTATAATTTTGATTTACCGGCCACCTTTATTGTCTGTGATAACGGGGTGAGCGTCATGACGAATACCCGTACAGTCTGGGGCAACTCTGATCCGTGGTTTAAAGGAACCAAGTACGAAAAGAAAATTATTTATTTTAAGTATACCAATGCCTATCCACATTCTGGATTGGGGAAATTAATCAAATTCTGATATGACAACAACCACAGAATTGAAATATTTCGATGAACTCAAACGCACCATGGAGTGGCTGGCCACACAATCTAAAGTCATGTTTGTAGGCCAAACCGTGGCTGGCCCGGGAACGTTTATGTTTCAGACTTTAAGGGATTGCCCTAAAGACCGTACCCTTGAGATGCCCATTA
>JAHFGE010000015.1 GCA_023247575.1 Candidatus Omnitrophota bacterium
TTATAGGGCTGCATCCCATTTTTGCCTACTTCTTCATGGCTGATCGGACAAAACTTATTGCCGACTTCTATAGGTTTAACTTGCGATTGATCCGCAGTTGCCTGAGACTGTTCTTGGGCAAAGACCAAACCTCCTCCTAATAAAATTACTCCTAGTGTTAACGTGATAATTTTGTTCATGCTGCCTCCTCTTTGTGGTTGTTGTGATTAAATTTCCCTTTTAACTCAAACTTCTCTTTCCAAATGTAATAGATTGCCGGATATGCCAGGAGACCTAAAACAAATGAACTAATTAATCCTCCGACCATGGGTGCGGCAATGCGTTTCATGACGTCTGCTCCTGCCCCATTGGACCACATGATGGGCAATAAACCTACAAAGGCTGCCATGACGGTCATCAGCTTGGGCCGCAGACGACGCACCGACCCCTGCATAATAGCACGTTTTAAATCGTCATGCGTTTTCATTTCTCCTTTACGCATAGCCTCTTTGTAAGCCAATTCCATAAATAAAAGCAACAGAACCCCGGTTTCGGCATCCAGGCCCATGAGGGCAATCATGCCCACCCAGACGGCAATGGATATATTGTATCCTAAAATCCATAACAGCCAAACAGCTCCAATTAAAGAAAATGGCACCGATAAAAGCACAATGGCTGTTTGTACGGTGGATTTGGTATTGAGATAAAGCAAAAAGGCAATAATAAAAATCGTTAAGGGGACAACGATCTTTAAACGCTCCCGCACGCGCAGCATATTTTCATACTGGCCGCTCCAAAGCAAGGTGTAACCTTGAGGCAATTTTAAATTCGTTGCCACCTTGGCCTTGGCTTCCTCGACATAAGTGCCAATGTCGCGTCCCGCTACATCAACATACACATAGCCAGACATTAATCCGTTTTCATCGCGAATCATGGCAGGTCCTGAACGCATAACAATATCGGCAATTTGACCTAAAGGCACCTGCATACCCGAAGGAGTGACTACCATAACCCTTTTTAATTGATCTACGTTGCCTCTGAGTTCCCTGGGATAGCGCACATTGACTTCATAGCGTTCGCGCCCTTCAATCGTCGTGGTGATATTTTCTCCGCCAATGGCAGAAGCAATAGTCATCTGAGCATCCTCTACGGATAACCCATACCGAGCCAGAGCTCCGCGCTTAAGGTCAAAATCCAGAAAATATCCGCCAGCCACTCGTTCTGCATAGACACTACGAGTGCCTCGAACATTTTTCAAAAGATCCTCCAGGCGAATGGCGATATCCTGAATTTGATCCAAATCAGCGCCTAAAACTTTAATCCCTATCGGCGTACGCACCCCCGTGGAGAGCATGTCAATACGATTTTTGATGGGCATAGTCCAGGCATTGCTGGTGCCGGGAATTTTAAGGGCCGCATCCATTTGATTGATAAGTTCCTCATGGGAAATACGCCCAGGCCATTGCGATTCTGGTTTAAGAAGTACAGTTGTCTCCATCATGGACAATGGGGCCGGATCCGTCGAGCTTTCCATTCGCCCGGCCTTGCCCCAAACTCTTTCCACTTGCGGAAAGCCTTTCAGAATTTTGTCCTGGGTCTGCAAAAGTTTCTGAGCTTCTGTAATAGAAATCCCCGGCATGGTGATGGGCATATAAAGAATGTCGCCTTCCCATAAAGGCGGCATAAATTCGGAACCTAACTTTAAATAGATGGGAATAGTTGTTAACAACAAAATAAAGGCTGCGATTAAAATTTGTTTAGGGTATTTAAGCACCCATCGGCATACAGGATCATACCAGGCAAACAAAACACGACTTACAGGGTGCTTTTCTTCAGGATAATAATTACCGATGAAAAACATGTTGGCCAGTCTTGATTTAAAAGGGTCTACCCTCAAAAACAGCATGCGTAAAGCTGGATTGAATGTCACTACCAGTATGGCGGCGATGGCCATGACAAATGTTTTGGAAAAAGCCAACGGCCTAAACAAACGTCCTTCCTGGTCGAGCAAGGTAAAAATCGGTAAAAATGAGACGGCGATCACCAACAGAGAAAAGAATACCGAGGGACCAACTTCTTTGAGCGCCTTCAGAGCCACTTCTCTATAATTCTCCTTCCGACCGCCTTGCTGCCAGTACTCCAAATGCTTATACACATTCTCCATCTGCACAATGGCTCCATCGACCAAAACACCAATAGAAATGGCAATGCCGGACAAAGACATGATGTTGGACGTTACTTTGATTCCTAAAAGTGGAATAAAGGACAATAAAACAGCAATGGGAATGGTAATGATGGGAATGAATGCCGAGGGAAAGTGCCATAGAAACAGCAGGATCACCGCACTAACGATGATCATTTCTTCCGTCAACTGATGCTTTAAATTTTCAATGGCGCGCAAAATCAATTGAGAGCGGTCATAGGTCACTTCAATTTTGACGCCCTCTGGTAAGGACGGTTCAATCTCTTTGAGCTTAGCTTTGACCCGCTGAATGACATTAAGGGCATTCTCGCCAAAGCGCATGACGATCGTACCGCCGACGGCATCACCCTGGCCATCCAAATCCGCTATGCCTCGTCTCATTTCAGGACCAATGGATACACCGGCTACATTCTTAAGAAGGACCGGCATTCCTTTCTCATCCACCGTCAATACAATGTTCTCTAAATCTTGAACTGATTTAACCAGACCGTGACCGCGGATCATGTATTCAGCCCCAGAGAATTCCAGCAGTCTTCCCCCTGATTCCTTATTGCCCTGGCGTACAGCCTCGACGACTCTGGTGACTGGCAGGCGATAGGCCAAGAGCTTATTAGGATCCACGGTAATCTGGTACTGCTTGACAAAACCGCCAATGGGAGCCACCTCTGCCACGCCAGGTACGCTTTGCAATGCATAGCGCAAATACCAGTCCTGAAAACTGCGCAGTTCCTGCAGGTCATGTCGACCGCTTTTGTCCACCAGTGCATATTGAAAAACCCATCCCACCCCCGTTGCATCGGGCCCCAGTTCCGTTCTTACTTCTTGAGGCAAGCGCGGAATAATTTTGCTTAAGTATTCTAGAACACGGCTTCTGGCCCAGTAAATATCCGTGCCGTCTTTAAAAATTACATAAACATAGGAAAAGCCGAAATCCGAAAAACCCCGTATTGCTTTAACACCCGGCACCCCCAATAACTGGGAAACAATAGGGTAAGTCACCTGGTCCTCGATGATATCGGGACTTTGATCCCAGCGGGAATAGACAATCACCTGAGTATCGGAAAGATCCGGAATGGCATCAAGGGGAATGTTCTTTATGGACCAAACGGCCGCCACCAATGAAGCCATCACCGTCAGGATGACTAAATATTTATTGCGATCTGAAAACTCAATAAGTTTCTCAATCATGGGCTCCTCCCCGCGACTGGGCCTGCAGGCGGCTTTCAGAATCCAAAAGGAAATTGCCGCTAACTGCAACCTGTTCTTTCTCAGCCAATCCGGATTTAATGGCCCAGCCATTATCACCTAGCGCCTGCACTTGGACTTCCCGTGGTTGAAAAACGCCCGGTTTCTCTTGCATAAAAACAATTTTTCTTAAACCCGTATTCATAACAGCTTCGGCTGGAACCATCAAGTATTCGTTAAGCTCTACGTGAACCTTGACATTGACCAGCATATTACCGACTAATTCTCCTCGATACTGATTCAATTCAATGAGGGCATTGACAGTCCTTGTTTGTGGATCAAGAATGCCACCAATGGTACGGATAATGCCTTTGGTTTTTTCCGCATAGACAGGAATTTCGATTTCTGCCTCCTGGTCTGGTTCTACAAAACCCAAATCTCCTTCAAAAATCTGGGCAACCACCCAGTAGTATGTGCCTTCCTTAAAAAACAGCAATTGCGGCTGATCCCAGGGTGTTTGCCAAGAAACTTTTTGCAGTTGTTCGATTTGATGTGTTCCAAGGCCCAGGCGCAATAACTTATCCTGCGCTTCATGCAGTTTCAGCCGCTGTTCGCGGTGGCTTTCCCAGGATCGGCGGGTATGCTCAAACCGGCGGGCGTCACGAAAAGCAAGTGCGAGATCGATATAGGCGCGGATATATTCGTCCTGAAGTTGATACAAATCATGATTAGTGGAAATGAAACCAACGGTCCTGATCGTTTTAACCAAGGGTTGTTTGACTACAGGTGCAGTCTTAATGCCCATGAGCTGCATTTGCCTGGTATCAATAGTAACCGGCGCATAATCGGAAAGGTGGTTCCCTGAAGGGTGAGACGCAGAATTTTGTGTCTGTACAAATTTCCTTTTAACCAGCGTCATGCCGCATATGGGGCAATTCCCCGGCTTATCGCTGGTGTAATAAGTATGCATGGGGCAATAATAAATGTCCTTGGCCCATAGCACGGTGGCTGTAAACCCCATAATGATGAATGTAAGAAATATTTTTTTCATAAGACTTCCTTGACACTATTTACTGTCATCCTTAGCATGTTTCGCCTACAGACGGAATCCTACCATAGCAAAACAGGGGTGACAAGTTAAGACACAATATATTGGAGGTATTTAAATACGCAGACTACGGGATTGGAGGTAAAGAGGAACTACAGAAAGCGGTCCTGGCGGACCGTTAACATAGACATTCTTAAGAGCCAACCGCGGACGAAGGAATATATAAGGAAAAGCTACCGCAAGAAAAACCCATAATAATGGAAAATGGAGGGATAAATTATGGGCCGCATCTATGGGGATAAGCTTGGCCAAACAGCACTCATGGCCCGCCGGAGCTTGTTGAGAAGTACAGTGATCGCGAGAAACCTTTTGAGTGACAGCCTGGGCCTTGATGACACAACAACACAAAGCCGCCATGGCTAGAAAACTCAAGCCTACAAAAGAAGCTACGATGATTTTTAATGTTTTCTGCATAGTTGAATATAATATAACACATTTCCAATTTTTGTCAAATCAGTCCTTGTTTAATCTGACCCCTCTTTCTATAATAAACCCATGCTTGATTATACTGCCAGTGACAAAGACTCTTTAGAGGTGCATCTACCCAGAAAAATTAGTCCTGCCCATTCTCTCAATGAAATTCTTGCTTTCGCTCGCAGAGAAAATGCCAGCGACGTTCATTTATCCCCTCAAAATCCCATCGTTTTTAGAAAAGCCGGACGGCTTACCCCTGTGACCTCCGATGCCCTCAGCGCACCACATATACACAATATTTTGATCAAAGCCCTGCCTCCCAAAATTATGGAAGCTTTCGAAAAAAGCGGTGATGTAGAATATGTCCATGCTATTTCCGGATATGGTTATTTTCGCTTAACACTGATGAAGCAAAGAAAAGGGAAGGAATTAACCACCCGATTAATTCCGTTAGAAATCCCCAGGTTTGCTGCCACCGGCATGCCCACCTCATGTGCCAGTTTAATCAAATGGTCTCATGGTATTATTCTCATTACAGGTCCCGCTGGTTGCGGCAAGACCACGACCCTGGCTACCCTTGTAGAAATGATTAATCAGCGCCGATCTGACCATATCGTGATTATTGAAGATCCCATTGAAACCATCTACGAACCTAACCTCTGCCAGATTACTCAACGACAAATTGGCACTCACACACTTTCTCAAGTTAGAGCCTTACGGGCTGCTTTACGAGAGGATCCTGATGTGATCGTGGTTGGAGAACTCAGGGAATTATCGACCGTCGAGTTAGCTATCACAGCAGCAGAAACCGGACATTTGGTTTTGGCGACCATGAATACCGTCAATGCCGCGCAAACGATCTCACGCCTGATTGATTTTTATCCCACAGAAAATCAGCAAATGATCCGTAATCTAATTTCGGAGTCGTTACGGGGAATTATCTGTCAGCAATTGGTTCCTAAAAAAGATGGCAGTGGAATGGCAGCCGCTTTTGAAGTACTGATGAATACTCCTTCTGTAGCTAATTATATCCGCAAAGGAGCCATCAATCAGATTGAAAATACCATCGCCATGGGAAAATCTTTTGGCATGGTTCGCATGCAAGATTCTCTGCAATCCTTGGTGGATAAAGATATGATATCTATGGAAGAGGTTCGCCAGCGCCACCAGCAACTCAATGAAGAAAAGAATGATTAATTAAAAATTATGTTAGAAGTAGACACATTATTCAATGTTTTAATCAGCAAAAATGGCTCTGATCTGCACTTACAGGAAAATCAAAAGCCAAAAATCCGTATCAACGGCCAACTCAATGAAATCGGTAACCAATCTTTAACCAGACAACAGATCATCAAGTTGCTCTCCAGTATTGCTCCAAAAAAAGATTGGCAAGAATTTGAGTCTAAAGGCGATTTTGATTTTGCCTATGCCTTCGGTCCATTTCGTCTTCGCGCTAATTATTTTCATCACCTCTTTGGATTGGGAGCTACATTTCGCCTGATCCCATCCCGCATCTTCACCATTGAGGAGTTAAACCTTCCTTCTTGCGTCAAAAATTTTGTTAAATACCGTTCCGGATTAGTATTGATTACCGGTCCCACAGGCAGTGGAAAGTCTACCACGTTGGCTGCTATTATGGATTATATCAATACGAACTTTGCTTATAAAATGATCACCATCGAAGACCCGGTAGAGTTCATCCATGGCAGAAAAAAATCCATTATTTGCCATCGTGAAATCGGCGATGATACAGTCTCGTTTGCCAGTGGTTTGCGCTCGGCCATTAAGTGTGATGTCGATATCCTTCTGGTTGGAGAAATGCGGGATGAAGAAACCATGAGGCTCGCTTTAACCGCCAGTGAAATGGGTATTTTGGTATTGAGTACCCTGCATACTAATTCTGCGACCAAGAGTATTGACCGTATTATCGATACTTTCCCTGCCAATCGTAAAAATCAAGTTCGTCCTCTTCTGGCCAATAACCTTAAAGCTGTTGTTACTCAACGACTGATACCAAGCGTTAATTTGACTCGCCGTTATGCTGCTTTTGAAGTTCTTCTCAAGACTCATGCCATAAGCAATATCATTCGAACCGGTGAAACCTTCCGTCTGACCAGTGAAATAGAAACAAATCGATCCATGGGTATGATGTTGATGGATGATTCTTTGTTAGAATTGGTCAACTCTAGAAAAATAAGCAAGGAAGAAGCCTACTTAAGGGCTACGGACAAAACTAAATTCGTCTAGTGGTTCGACTTCATCCTTCGACAAGCTCAGGACCCTGAGCGAGCGAAGCGAGTCGAATGGGCTCACCACTAGTCAAAGACCCCAATCAAGGCTACCGATTCTGCCACTGCCAAGGCTTTAAATTCTACCGATCCCGGATCTGCTACGGCCAATCCAAGGCTTTAAATCCCTACGTGAAGGCTTTAATTTCTCCCGTTGCCAGAGCTGCCAAGACCAGCCAAAGGAAAGTGGCGCCTGTCACTACTTTTTTGATTTTTGCGCCCCCTTTACCGCCCCTAATCATGACTTTCCTTTTTTCGTAGCAACTAAAAGCGCATTCCTTAAATCGATCAGACCAGTTCCGGTCTTTATCCACTCGCCTTCCTTAGTTCTTATCCAAACCTTCCCAAGACATTGCCCGTCCTTTACCATCAGGATAATTACAATCTTCTTGACCCCATATCCATTTATAAGCTTTCAAAAGGACTTCGGGCAACTCTCTGCAAGGATTGCTTAAATTTGCCCCTTGGAAAACTTCATCTGGATCTTGGCCACAATAAACCTTCTCAAGTGCATCAATAATTCTTATGGTCTCTTTGGGATCGACAGAACCTTTCTCCTCTAAGTCTTCATAGATATTCTTATGGGAAATTAACCACAGAGAAGAATCCTTCGGATTATAAATCCAAACCATCAAATCATCTCTTCTTACTTTCCCATAAACATATTTACCGCCTGGCTTGGTAATAACAATCTTCCGTCCATCCTTTATTTGTTCGACTTCGTAACCACGGTATTTGATTGCTTCTAAGGCCTTCCTAAAATCATCACGACCTTGATTCTTAATCTGCAGAGGCATCAAATCAATCTCGTGTGAATAAATATTCTTTCGCGCTTTTCTTTTATTCATATCTGCCTATTAATTTTATGCCTCGGATAGCATGCTGTCTCTATAGATTGATTTTATGTCGTTAACATCAGGCTTACGAAATATGAATAGATGTTCATGCATAATAAGCAAAAAATCTCGTTCTTGAGACCCCCAATACCTCGTTGTTGAACAGTTATGTTGGGCCTTAATAATGTCCTCTTTTAAAATGAAACCAACTTTTTGAAATCGTTGCATCACATTAAAGGCTAAAGGAACAAAATGCCTTCTGCGACGGGTTTCTCCAACTAAAATAGCACAGTATTTGCCAGGCTTAAGCACGCGCCAGCATTCTAAAGCTACCTTCTCTATTTGGTCACAAAATTTACTCAAACTGCTGATAGCTGAGAGATCCCCCTCAATTTCCTTGGTGCCATATTTGATAATGTTTAAGTATGGTGGGTGCGTGGCAATTAAATCAACCGATCCATCTTTAATGGATTTCAAATCTCTGGCATCCCCTTGCTTTATTTCGGGATCAAACATCCCTTTTTCAGCTGGAAAATCGCAAGCCCCCTTCGCTAACTCCACAACCTCTGGATGTATATCAAAAGCAATGCCTCGGCGTTTAAGAAGTTTGGCTTCGATCATGGTTGTACCGCCACCGACCATTGGATCTAAAACAACGTCTCCTTCTTTAGAGTACAGAAGGATTATATTTTGAGGAATTTGGGGGGCCCAGTTACCACGATATTTTGGGTTATGCGTTGCCCAAGCGCCACGCTCTGGAAAGGACCAGACGGTTGTCTTTTGGATATCTACATCTTGATTCAAACCATTATCTTTCATGAGTTAAACTTTCTAAATGGGGGATGTTAAAACTACGCTTTCTTCGTTGGTAAACCAAGCCATGCAAGGGGAAGTTCATTAAATCTGTAATGACAATTCACACTGTGTATATAATCTAACACATCCTTATATTCTGACTTTTTGAACCAATCATTTAACACATACACATATTCCACTTTTAATCCAAGCGGCGAGACCAACTTCAAATATTGTTTGCGTTTAAAATCGCATGTTTGCAATTTTTCATCAACAGAACCTGTAACCTGCTGGTATTTAACCTCAATAATAAATAACGTCTCTCGGACAATCACTAACAATGCGTCATCGGGTAAAAGTTTCTTAGAAAGTATATTTTTCCAATCAACTTTCGATTCAGATAAAAATTGATAGAAATTATGCTTTCTAAAACACCTCGCAACTAGTTTCCCTTCAAAGAAAACTCCCATTCCAGCCTTACCAGAGATATTCTTAACCTCATAACCAGGCACTATCCCAATAAGTTTCTGAAAATCAATTTTTCTCTCGAAATTAAGCCCTGTTAATGTATTCGCGCCACCCAAGCCGCCAGTTTTCATCATGATCCTTTCCGAACTTAATAATTCATTACCAAAATTTCTTTAATATCGCCTCTTTTGTCTGCATTGCAGTTAATCATGCGCGTAGCGTTGAGGCGTTCTATGCGGTAGTCGTGATATAGATTATCGAAGAAATGATCCTCGGGGTCGATATTTTTAGGATCAGAGTTGCTTAACATGGCCAGACCTTCTTTATTATTTATCTCATTAAATGTTTCCTTTAAACGAAGCTGTTCGGCATCATCAAATATATTCTTTGAATAAGAATTAAAACTAGCGGTTGAACTGATCGGACGATACGGGGGGTCAAAATAAACAAAAGATTCATCATCGATATGTTTCAAACACTGCGCAAAGTCATCTTCAATAATTTCAGCCCTCTGTAAAGCCTCATGAACTGCCCAAAGATTATCCTCATCACAAATGGTTGGATTTTTATATCTTCCAAAAGGCACATTAAACTCCCCCTTAGAATTAACTCGATAAAGGCCGTTAAAACATGTTTTGTTTAAAAAAATTAACAGAGCTGATCTCGGGACGAAGTGATTCTTAATCTTACGATTTAGGTAGGCGTTGTATTCATCGCGTAAATCATAAAAGAATGCTTCTCTTTTTGTTTCCGAAAACGATAAGTACTGAGTTTCTAATTCTTTCAATTTTTTGATTAGTTTGGGAACGTCAGATTGGATGGTCTTATAACACATGACAATCTCTGGGTTGATTTCATATAAATACGATTTTTCAAAATCAAAACGATTCGAAAGCCAGAAAAACAAAGCTCCACCACCTAAAAATGGCTCAAAATATTTTTTAATTTTACTCGTTAAGGTTAATTCTTTGGGAAGGTATTGCTCGATTTGAGTTAAGAGTTGTCCCTTACCCCCGGCCCACTTAAGAAAAGGTCTAGCCTGCTGTTGTACTATGGTATGCATAATTTGGTTACTTGTTTGGTATTTTAATTCCTTAATTAAGATGAAGCTACATTAATTTTATGATTCGGGGAAAATCGTTTAAATAATCAACCGCATGGGGAATGCGATTGAAGCTATATTATATCCCAAAACCCTCTTTATCAAGCCTGATTTTTTACGCGGCCCAGCTAGCGGATTTACATTAATAAATTCGTCTAGTGGTTCGACTTCATCCTTCGACAAGCTCAGGACCCTGAGCGAGCGAAGCGAGTCGAATGGGCTCACCACTAGTCAAAGACCACTGTTTTGTTGGCGTAACACAAAATTTTCTTTTCCAAATGCCAGCGCACCGCACGGCTTAAAACTATCTTTTCTAAGTCCTCACCTTTACGCATCAAATCTTCTAGCGAATCCCGATGGCTGATACGCACGGTATCCTGTTCGATCATAGGGCCTTCATCTAAAACTTCTGTCACATAATGGCTGGTGGCGCCAATAACCTTCACTCCCTTTTGATAAGCTTGCAGATAGGGATTCTTGCCGACAAATGCCGGCAAGAAAGAATGATGGATATTGATAATCCGATTTCTGTATTCACCGACAAAAGCAGGTGTCAATATTTGATGATAGCGAGCCAAAATAATGAAATCGATTCTTTCCTGTTTTAAAATCTCCATCTGCTTTTTTTCTTGCTGAGACTTATTCTCTTTCAGGACAGCAAACTCATGAAACTTGATTTTAAAGTCTCTGGCTAAACCCCCTGCCCCGGGATGATTGCTGATCATAAGAGGAATTTCGCAAGCTAATTGACCTGACCTATAGCGATAAAGAAGATCATAAAGGCAATGCAAGTGTTTGCTGACAAAAATCGCCGCCCGCGGTCTATCATCCGTAAAATGCAACTGCCAAGTCATTTGAAATTTCTGGGCAATAGGTTCAAAGGCCTGTGAAATTCTTTCGCGCTGAATAGTAAAACCTTCCAGAGACCATTCCAGACGCATAAAAAATGTATTGCTTTGCTCATCGATATGTTGATCGGCGTGAATAATATTGCCGCTGTTTTGAGCAACAAAGCCCGTCACCGCGGCGGTGATGCCTTTGCGATCCAGACAGGAAATTAATAGGATGGCATGGTTCATGGATTCTCTATTTGAGGACCAGCAGCCGCCAACTCTTGACCCTGCGGTGTATCGGTAAAAAGTTTGAAATTTTCAACAAACATACGAGCCAATTTAAGGGCCGCTTGATCATAAGCATTTTTATCAGCCCATAAATTGCGGGGGTTGAGGATCTTTGCATCAACGCCTTTAATCAATTGAGGGATTTGGAGATTGAAAATCGGCAAGGTTTCGAATTCACTTTTGTCTAAACTTCCATCAAAAATAGCGTCGATGGTCAAGCGGTTATTGATAAGAGGAATACGATAACCGACCCCGTATGGGCCCGCAATCCAACCGGTATTCATCAGATAGGCCGAAGCCTTGTGTTGTTGAATTTTCTGAGCCAGGATTTGAGCATATTGAGTGGGATGTACCAATAAAAAGGCTTTACCAAAACATGCTGAAAAAGTGGCGCTCGGTTCTTTAACGCCGAGTTCGGTACCGGCGACTTTGGCCGTGTAACCGCTTAAATAATGATACATGGCCTGTTCTTTCGTTAATTTGGCTACCGGCGGCAAAACCCCGTAGGCATCACAGGCCAGGAAAATAATTGTGGAAGCATGCTTACCCCTAGAAACCGGTTTAACAATGTTTTCAATGTGATCGATGGGGTAAGAGACACGGGTATTTTCCGTTTTTTTCTTTGAAGAAAAATCCACCTTGCCTTGGGAATCTACGTCACAATTTTCCAATAAGGCATTGCGGCGAATGGCACGGTAAATTTCCGGCTCACGCTGGGGAGTCAAGTCAATGCACTTGGCATAACAACCGCCTTCAAAATTAAAAATACCCTCATTGTCCCAGCCATGCTCATCATCACCGATGAGGGCGCGTTTGGGATCCGTCGATAAAGTAGTCTTCCCGGTCCCCGATAAACCAAAAAAGAGGGCGGCATCCCCTTGTTGACCTTGATTGGCAGAGCAATGAAAAGCGCCAATGCCTTTCAGGGGCAGGAAATAATTCATGATTGAAAATATTCCTTTCTTTATTTCTCCCCCATACCAAGTACCGCCAATAACCGTCATACGCTCGCTGATATTGAAAGCAACGAAGACTTCTGAACGCAATCCCCATTTTTGATAATCCCCACAAGTGGTTTTACAGGCATTGAGGATGGTCCAATCAGGCTTAAAATTTTTTAATTCGTCTGGCGTTGGACGGATAAACATATTTTTAAAGAAATGCGCCATCCATACGACTTCCGTCACCAGCCTAACGCAAAGGCGAGTGTCCTTATTGGCACCACAGAAGCCATCCATGACGTAAAGCTTTTTACCATTTAATTGTTGGATGGAAAGATCTTTCAAATGGGCCCAGGTTTCCGGGGAGATAGGTTTATTATCAGAGCCGCTGGAAAGGCCATTGGCCCACCAAACCGTATTCTTGGTAGTTTCATCCAAAACAATGTATTTGTCTTTAGGAGAGCGCCCAGTGAATTGACCAGTGTCGACAGCCACAGCACCCAAAGTAGTGACAACACCCCGTTCATAGCCTTGCAGGCTGGGATCAATTTCGTGTCGGAAAAGTTCATCGAAAGATGAATTGTAATATACTTCTGTGCTTTTAATTCCTAAAGTTTTTAAATCTGCGTTCTTCATACAGGTACCCATAACCTTTCTCTTTAGACAGATTTAAAGTATTTTTCCTAAGAATTATTGCTTTTGAGGTTTGATCATAAAGCCACTATTATAATTTTTACGAATGGTCTCTAGTAAGGCTTTAGCTTGGGTCTCATTCTCTAAACCCCCGATACGTACCCTGTACCATGCCCCTTTTTCTCCTAAATCACTGACGGTAATATACGCATGATTGTAACCCCCGTTCTTAAGGTTCGCTAAAGCTGCCTCTGCTTTTTTCTGATTCTGAAAAGAGTAGACTTGTACAGCAAAGCTGACTTCTTGGCCATGTTCAGGACTGGTCACAATCGCTGGAGAGGGTTTTTGATTAAAGACCTCTTGCATGACTACCTTATGAGAAGAAGTATTGTTTTGTTTGATGCTTGAGAAAAAAATGACGAGTCCGGCAACCACCAGCACTGCAGGTACCCGCCAATTTTTACTTTGAGCAGCCATATTATGCTCCACGGTTTTTCAAAATTGCAGTATTCTAACTCAAAGAAAAAATAATCTCAAGCCCCTTCTTGCTTGGGATACTGATTATTTAAAATTCCTTGAATCATGGCCTTCACGTCATCGCTAAAATCTTTTTCTAAGATCCATTGCAAATACTGAGGATCCTTTTTAGCAATGACTTTAAGTGGTTCTTTACGGGCGTATTTGCCAAAAGTCATATACAAATCCCCATTCCACCATCTAAATTTACGCTCCGCATCAAAAAAATCATTGCTTGGCTCATAGTCAAATGCCTTCAGAGCCTCCACACCATCATCACCGTGACCATAGCGCTTCACCTGTTCTTCAAGAATATCGAGGGTGGCCTGAGCATCCGCCAAGGCGGAATGGGCATTTTTAAGTTCCTGGTGACAATAAAAAGCAAACGCTGCAAAAAGGTCTCTTTTCTCATGAAGATGATAAATTTTCTGAGCATCATAGATGATACGCTGGCTGTAGTCGAATTTCAAACCAGCATCAGAACATTCCCTGGCCAGCAAAGGTAAATCAAAACGTTCAATACAAAAACCCCCTAGATCACAGTCACCAATAAATTGGAGTACTTTTCCAGCGATGTTTCCAAAGGCGGGAGCATCTTTGACATCGGCATTGGTCATACCGGTTAATTCCGTCACCCGTGCCGGAATAGGCATGGCTGGATTGACCTTCGTATGAAATATTTCCCTATTCCCTTCAGGCGAAATTTTAATAAGAGCGATCTCGATAATACGGTCCTTGTCAATCCAGGTACCGGTTGTTTCTAAATCCATGACAACCAAAGGACGCGTAAGTTTCATGATTTGACTTTCTTTTTTAAGCGGGCCTGTTGGTTCAAGGTAATGGCTTGGTCCACGATTCTCTGGATGAGTTCCTCATAATCAAGGCCAGACAGATGCGCGGCCTGGGCCATTTCATCAATACGGGCCAGGCAAGGATTGGCATTGGGTTCAATGATATACACTTCTGCCTCGGGGGTAAGACGCAAATCAAAACGTACATAACTCCTGGCATCCAGAGCCCGATAAGCTCGACGACAAATAGTATTGATCCTTTTTAAAATTCCCTTGTCTAAATCCTTCACAGGCACACTATCAATGCCCCAACGCTTACGGTAATTCTCATCCCATTTAGCTTTATAGGTAGCAATGTGGGGCTGCTCTTGCGATACGTTCTTAAATACCATTTCTCGGGGTGGCAAAACCACCAGAGACTTATGGCCCATGACGGTCACATATAATTCACGCCCGTCAATATACTCTTCCGCAATAGCATCCTGCCCTAGGTTCTGAAGGATAAACTTAACCCGTTCGATCAAAGCTTCGGGGGTTGTGACAATGGAAGCTTGAGAAATACCACGGGAAGCCTCCTCACACAAAGGCTTGATCACCGCCGGTAATTTGAATTTAACCGGCACAAACACACGGCTGTCAAGAGTAAAATCGTGGAAACGAGGCACTTTAATGCGATGATAATTAAAAATTTTTTTATGCAGGGCTTTATTGTTACACAGGTAGAGAACCCCCGAAGACGCACCGGTAAAAGGAATACCTAAAACCTCCAGGAGAGCAGCTAAATTTTTTTCCAAATGAGTCTGGTCATTAAAGACCTCCATCAAATTAAAAATAACATCAGGCTTATTTTCTTTAATCTCCTCGAATAAAGGGGTGATATCATCAAAGATTCCTAGTAAACTGACCTCATGTCCCAAATTTTTAAGCGCTTCAAAAATATCTTTCTCCGTATACATATTATCAGAGTCGGCAAACTCTTCCTTGTAATCATAGCCGCGCGGCTTCTGATACGGACTGTAAAAAAGCATAAGGACTTTAAGCTTTTTTCTCATGTGTGCTTGAGTTTCCCCCGATACCACCCCGTATGGACATAATTCATCATGAGGCTCGTGACATACACCCCCAGCTGCATGAGGCTATTGGTAGGGTCATCGACCACGATCATATTCAACTGCTTAGCCCGCAGGCTGATATTTTTAAGCAAATCGCTAATCATATATTTACGTTCGCCGGTGCATCGGTCAACAGTATTTAAAAAATTTTTGCTGTATTTGCGGATCAACCCTTCTGCCGTTATTAAACTTTTATTCTTGCGACGCTCCTTACGGAAAGCCAGCCACTCTTGTGCCGTAAGACTTTTAAAAATCTTATTGAGTTGCATATCGTGGAAATCAGGAAACTCCTCCTGCTCCAGTGTTTTCTTACGGCGGTAATATTTCTCCAAGGTAATGGTTAATTTTTTCTGATTCCAAAGTTTACGCCCCCTTTGCTTGAAAGGCGGTTTGCCTTTGATTTCATTCATTAACCCATCAACGAATTGAAGTTTCTTGAGGGCCTTCCACCCTTGATAGCTTTCGGACCAATGGGAATCTGGCGTCAGCCACACGGCAAAGGTCTCTACAAAATCTTCGTCGGGATGATACTGGGCATAAAAACCATCCAGATGACGAACATAACTTTTACTGTAGGGTTTGAACTTATAAGTATTTCCGTATTCTTTTTCGGAGGAGCCAAAAACCTTCTGCCAATCTGGGCGCTGGTGCAAATGATAAGCATAAGAAAACGCATGGCCCGCCTCATGCCGTAATAACTGCATGCACCAGCTTTTGCCTTCCCCTTCGGCTTCCAGCATCATTTTATGTTCTAATTTGGTTAAAGTCGGGTGGGCAAGATAAAAAGGAATACCTATAACGGTTTCTCCTTCGGGCGTCAACCATTCATCAGCCAAATAGCATTCGGGATGGAACATAAGCCCTTGGGCATCGAGTTCGCGGTAAAGTTCATTTACGCACTCTTGCAGCCATGTTCCCTCGATGGCAATAGGCAAATCACACAGGCGCGTCTTTAAAAGCTGCTCTTCAGAAATATTATTAAGGTCAATCATTTCTTCCTATTTTTCATGTAGATCCAAAAAACTATAATATTGAATATCCCGAATAAAACAAAAACAGCGGTGGCATTCTCCAACAGGGTCCGCATGGTAAAACTCACAATGCGGTTGCCTGTTTCTAAACCTACGGCAAAAATAAAAATACCCACGGAACCTAAAACACAGGCCGTAAAAAGGATAGCAAAAAAGATTATACGATTGGCCACAAAGGATCAATCCTGAGCGTTAGTCGAAGGATTGATTGTAATGCAGAAAGCCTATTCTTTCAAGTAAGACTTAAGCTGCTTCCAGGTTCTGCGGCCCAAAATCCCGTCAGCTGTCAAGTGATGGGCTTTTTGAAAGGCCATAATAGCCGCCTTGGTAGCGGCACCGGCTTTACCGTCGATTTTACCAGAATAAGAACCAGCATTGGTTAAAGCTGTTTGAACATCGGTCACAGGAACATTGACGCGAATGATATCAACATTACCTTGGGCTGAATTTTTGGCAGAGGCGGCTTCAGTCTCTGCCGCTGATTCGTTAGAAGAAGCTGTAGTAACTAATGATTTATCTGCGACCTTGCTGGATTGATCTGTGACTTTGCTGGAAAGATCCTTGACTTGATATTGCAGATCAACTATTTCGGAGTCTTTCTCTTCTACCTTTTTCTCTAGCGCGGTGACCCGAGACTGTAACTGTTCCTCCTGGGTTCTAATCCCTGTGGTGGCACAACCGGCAAAGACAGCTAAAAAAACAATTCCTAGTAGAAGACGAAAAATCACGGTATTCTCCTTCCTTCGATTCGCTCCTCGCTACGCTCGTCACTCACTCACCTCGTGCCGAGCAGTTTGATAAAAGCACTCGGTGCGAGGCAGGATGGTGAGCGAATCCCGCCGTAGGCGGGATGAGTCGAATCCGTTTTTTGAAATTTTTAAATTAGAATTCTATTGTAGCAAGAAAATAGTAACAGTCATCATTTTTTAATAAAAATTTTAAACTGGTATGCCAAAACTCCTGCGATTAAACCAACCACAAAGCCATAGGGTAATGCGAAAGCCATACTGGCCACCATAAAAGCAATCCAGACATCAATTGTATCTTCAGCCAAATCTCTGACTAGAATCATAAGACCTAAGGATTCCATAAAAAGAATAACTCCCAAAATAGGCATGGGGAATATTTGGATAATTTTGGTAAACCCTTGGGCGAAAAATAACCCTAAAAGTACGTACATCCCCCCATAAATCAGAATGGAACCACCTGTGCGAGCCCCAAAGGTGTAATGCCCCATCATGCCTCCTGAACCGTGACAAACCGGAACACCGCCGAATATAGGAACAATAAAATTCATTAGACTGTACGTCCATCCTATTTTGCGTATGGTCAACGGCCTATCAGGAAATAAATCTTCGTTGACCTGTTTAGTTGCCAAAATAGAATTTCCTAAAGATAGAGGAATTTGCGGCAAGGCCAAAAGTAGAAAACCTGAAACTATGTCATTGGCTGTCGGAAAATGTAAACTAGGCGTATGAAAACCGATGCTGGACATCAGATCCCCAGCATGAATTTTAAATATCAAGGCATAAATAAGGCCAAAAAAAATCACTACCAAAGCCGCCGGGAACCGTTTGTTCCTTAATAGCGACAAAACTAATATAAAAGCCGCCAGCCCTAAAATATATCCCCCTATCCCCTCTCGTCCAAGATAGTCTTTCAGGGCAAGGTAGGCCAAACTCATGCCCAGTCCAAGCTGTAAACCACGCACAACTGCTTTGGGGACAGCTCGTGCCAACCAATCCAGAGTTCCAGTCAATGTTAGGACCAGCATGACAAAGGCAATGGACAATCCTGCTCCAAAAATAATTGATCCTGCTATTCTTTGGGTAATCACGATAGTGGCGACCGCTTTTAAAGGCTGGACCGGCATGGGTCTTTGATAAATGAAGCCAGTAAAGATCTGCATAGCCCCATACGTCACCAGGACGCTAGCTACGTCTAAGTGAGCGGCAAGAATCATACCCACGATTAAGGGAAGGTCTGTGCCAATGTCTCCAAATGCACCTGCCCACTCTTGGCGGTTAAAGCGGATGTTGGGAAATTTCACTATGTGGTGAGCGAGTGTAAGGAGTCGAACCATGAGAACCAATTGTGAACAGGCTACCCTTTCCTGTCAAATTGATTTTTTTCGTATTCGCTTCTGATTGGCGAAGGCTGGTGGAGGTGCCGAGGACCGATGAGCAATTTTTTAATTTTTCGTCGACAAATCTATTTTCCAACGACAAACCAGTATTTTTATAATTCCGATTGTTACCCGATTATGCCATTATTTCTGGTTATTTTGAACTTAGATGAGCACCGTTTAGGTACCAAATACGGGGTGCTAATTTCGATTTCTTTATATATGTCCTAAAATACAATACATCTGTCTAAATCAAACACATTTAGTTTACCGTCTCCGTTAAGATCCGAAGCCTCAAGCGTCCCATGGCACTCATGGCAATAATAAATGGTTTTTAGATATTTCTTCTCAAGAAGAGGAGGAATATGGTCATAAAACTTTCTGTCATCTGGATTCCGTTCATGCCAAAAGGTGTATAGCCCCTTCTGTTTCTTGATTTCATTGCAATCTCCACAAGCCCATATTTGATTATGAATCCCCTGTACCCGTTCACACGAAGAACAATGTTCATTAACCCTGATCGTCTTAGGAACAATGTGCTCCCACTGAAGCCCCTCTGCTCTTCCACAATAAATGCATTTCCTCTCCGATTGAACGAACTGCCTGTCCTCCCTTAGGATGTCCGACCATTCTTTTGAACTATTCTTAAAATCAAGAAACGTCTTTTTAATGAACCCATAGTCGTTCTGCTTGGCCTCAGGCCCCAATGCACTTTTGCCAATAATCTTGGCATATTGATACCAGATTAGGTCTCGAATTGTTTTAACGTCTTTGTCTGGCATAGTAATACAACTAAATTAAAGGAACAATGATGGGTACCGTTTGTGTCCATATCTCAATTCTTTTCCTTAACAATTTTCTTATCTACTGTATCCACAACCATCGAGTGGATTTGAATATCAAACCATTGTTCAAACTTTGTTCGTGTCCTGTCTTTCGGCCAAATGTTTTCATCAGTAATCCAATCTTCCAAAATTTGTTCAAAAAAAGACAGGTAATTATTTTTTACAAATAAATCCGCCTCTTCATTAGAATCAAAATCAGGAATTAAAAATGCCGTTACATCTTCCCGTGCCTCTTTCAAATGAATCGGTTCGTCTGAATCAGTTTGATTAAGCCAATCAATAAACGGTTGCCTAGGTTTCAGAATCAAACATCCTCGATTGATAGTATCTAAACCAATAGTATCTAAACC
>JAHFGE010000069.1 GCA_023247575.1 Candidatus Omnitrophota bacterium
GTTCTTTGATCGATGGCATTGTCTTGGTAGGTCACAGAGATTACATGGACAAGTTTAAAAAAATCGCCAGCCGTTTTAATAAGGTTAAAATGGTGGTTGCAGGGGGAGCTAGGCGTTCGGATTCGGTATGGCTGGGGTTGGCAGCGACCGATGAGGATACCCGTATTGTTTTGGTCCACGATGCGGCCAGGCCTTTTATAGATGAAGCTTGTCTGAAGCGACTTGTGCAAGCTCTGAAAAATTATCAGGCGGCTATTTTGGCGGTGCCGGTTAAACCGACCATCAAGAGGGTGCATCCTCACACTTTGATCGTCGAAGAAACCGTACCGCGGCATCTGTTGTGGGAAGTGCAAACACCTCAAGGGTTTACCCGGGAAGTCTTAATGAAGGCGCATCAGCAAAAAATTAAAGAGGAAGCCACCGATGATGCTGTGCTGGTGGAACAGATAGGTGTTAAAGTTAAGGTTGTTATGGGAGATGAGCGCAACATTAAAATTACTACTGGTAAAGATTTGCGCCTAGCAGAGCAATGGTTATGAACGACTATTCATCCATTTTTCAGCTGGTTTCAAATCTTATGCTTAAAGAAAAAGTTTCCTGCATTCTTATTGGGGGATTTGCGGTCAATTTTTATAAAGTGAGTCGGAATACGGCTGATGTCGATTTTTTAATCACCAAAGAAGATTTTGATAAAATTGCAGGGATTTTAATCCATGAGGGGTTCAAGCAGCTTTCCTCTCATGAAAATTTTGCTCATTTTCAAGATTCCGGTATGGGGTCAATCGGGGTTGATTTTATGTTTGTGGATCGAGAGACTTTTGAAAAGATGCAACAGGAGGGACAGAGATTTAAAGTAGGAAAAAATGAATTTATCGTTCCTTCTTTAAATCATTTGATCGCCCTTAAATTGCATTCCATGAAATTTAATTTTAAAGACCGTCTGGCTAAGGATTTTCCCGACATCATTGGGCTGATTAGAACTAACCATCTTAATATTCACGATAATCAGTTCAAAGAATTATGTTTGAAATACGGGTCTCAAGAGATTTATCAAAGAATTTTGGAGGTCTTGGAATGAAGGATCTTAATCTGCCCATCATAAAGAATTATAATTCCCCGTCGCCTCCAATTCTTTCGATGGATGAATATTTAAAGTTTGTCCAATTTAACTTGGAAAATTGCTTTGACAAAGAAACCTATTTTCAATGGAAGGAAATCATAGCCGTCGATGTGCCTTTTTTCCTTAAGTAGTGAGGAGATTTATGAACTTTCGCACCGGCATTGGTTACGATGTGCATCAATTTGCCAGAGGCCGCAAACTTGTTTTAGGGGGTATGGAAATTCCTTATCGATACGGGCTGGCTGCCCATTCGGATGGGGATGTGGTTTTGCATGCCATTTGTGATGCCATTTTGGGGGCGGCCGGCCAAGGGGATATTGGTGAACATTTTCCCAATGCCGATGTGCAGTATAAAAATATTTCCAGTTCGGTTTTGCTAAAAAGAGTTAATCAGCTAGCCAATGATGACGGATATAAAGTCACTAATGTCGATGTGGTGATTCTGGCCCAGGAACCCCAGCTGTCGGAGTATAAATCAAAAATGAAATTCCATATTGCTTATGAGCTGGCCATCGATGAATCTCAAGTCAATATTAAGGCTGCCACCAACGAAGGTTTAGGATTCATCGGTAAAAAGCAAGGCATTGCCTGTTATGCCACCGTATTATTAAAAAAAGATTGATGAGGTGATCTATGGTTTTTCTATTAACAATGATCATTATTTTAATGGTCATTTATATTTTTTTGCTGAGGATATTGCCTCATACAAAGAGCGTGATCCGGCCGCAAAAAATTCTTTGGAAATTTTATTGTTATATGCCGGCCTGCATGCCTTGGTGGCCTATCGCATGGCCCATAGGCTTTGGCAATGGCGTATTCCTTTCCTACCTCGTTGGATTTCTCAGACAGCCAGGTTTTTTACGGGTATAGAAATTCATCCCGGGGCTCAAATAGGCCGTCGGTTTTTTATTGATCATGGCATGGGCGTTGTCATTGGCGAGACTGCGATGGTGGGTGATAATGTGCTTCTTTACCAAGGGGTGACTTTAGGCGGCACAGGTAAAGAGACCGGCAAAAGGCACCCAACGGTGGGCAATAATGTGGTGGTCGGCACTGGAGCAAAGATTTTAGGCAACATCACCATTGGTGATAATTCTTATATCGGTGCTAATGCCGTCGTCATCAAAAACGTTCCTGCCAACTCTACGGTGGTCGGTATCCCCGGCCGCATTACCAGGCAGGAAGGCCAGAAAATTGACAGCGAGCTCGATCATATTCATGTCAATGACCCGGTGATGGAAAACATGGCCAAGTTATTGAAGCGCATCAAGCATCTGGAAGAAAAGACGGGGACTGCCCGGCCAAACACAGAAGATTATATTATTTGAACCATGGCCATTCAGATTTACAATTCTTTAACCAAACGCAAAGAAGAATTTCAGCCGCTTAACCCCCCTATCGTCAAGATGTACACCTGCGGGGTCACGGTTTATGACCGATGCCATATTGGTCATGCGCGCAGCCTTTATGTGTTTGAGGTCATGCGCCGCTATTTGCAGTTTCGCGGATTTAAGGTGAAGTTTGTCCGTAATATTACCGATGTGGATGACAAGATCATTGCGAAAGCCGTTGAAACAAAAAAGACGAGTCAGGAGGTCAGCGAAGAACAGATACGGTTTTATTATCAAGACCTGGAAGCCTTAAATATTTCCAAAGCCGATGAGGAACCTCAAGCCACGCAAGATATCCCCGAGATGATTAAACATATTCAAGGGCTTATCGATAAAGGCTTTGCCTATGCGGTGGGGGGCGATGTTTACTTTCATGTGAGGGCGTTTAAAGATTATGGCAAACTATCTGGTCAAAGCATTGAGGCAATGGTTGAAGCGGTGCGCATTGAAAAAGATTCCCATAAAAAAGACCCTTTGGATTTTGCCCTTTGGAAGGCATCCCAAGAAGGAGAACCAGGATGGAATTCTCCCTGGGGCAAGGGCCGCCCGGGCTGGCATATCGAGTGCTCCTGCATGAGCATGAAGCATTTGCAAACACAGACGCTGGATATTCATGCCGGCGGCCGGGATTTGATTTTCCCTCATCACGAGAATGAGATAGCCCAGTCGGAAAGCTTGACGGGGAAGACTTTTGTCAGGTATTGGCTTCATCACGGCCTTTTGACCATGAACGGCCAGAAAATGTCCAAATCGTTGGGAAACTTTGTCACCATTCCGCAGGCATTAGCCCAATATACCGTTGATGAGATTAAAATGTTTTTTTTATTTTCTCATTACGCCAGCGGTATTGATTTTACCGATGAAAAAATGTTGGAAGCTCGCAAAGTTTTATCCAAATTTGATATTCTATTTTGGAAAGCAGCTGAGCTGCTCAAAGATAAAGATGTAGAACCTTTTCAGGCCGATTTTATTAGTACACATAAACAGGAATTTTTAGAGGCCATGGACGATGATTTTAATACACCGAAAGCCTTGGCGGCTTTGTTTAATCTCATCAGCGATACAAATAAACTCATCGATGAGAATCAAAAAGACCCGCATTATCTAGGCGTCATCTATCATGCTGTCGACGTATTGGAAAATTTGGGACGGCAGATTTTTGGTTTATTTTTAAAAGAGAAGGAAAAAGAATTAACCGACGATTTAAAGCAATTACTCAACGATCGTGTGGCTGCACGCAGGGCTAAGAATTTTAAGCGCTCGGATGAACTCAGGGAATTGCTCAAATCTAAGGGTGTAGCTGTAGAAGACGGCAAATCGGGGCAGACATGGCGATGGATTTAAAATCCATTTGTCACCCCCGAATGTATTAATCGGGGGTCCAGAAATTACAACCTCTGGATTCCCGATAAAAACATTCGGGAATGACATGCTTTTAGGATTAATTGTATGAAGGGTAAATTTATCACATTCGAAGGTTCGGAAGGTTCTGGCAAAAGTACGCAGGCAGTTATGGTGTTGGATTATTTAAAGAGTAAGAATTTGCCTGTTGTGCTGTTGCGTGAACCTGGCGGGGTAAAATTAAGTGAAAAAATCCGTGACATTCTTCTGGATGTCAATAATACCTCTATGGGGGATGAATGCGAGACGCTTTTATACATGGCGGCCCGGGCGCAATTGGTCAAAGAGATCATCAAACCTGCACTGCAGGGCGGACAAATTGTTTTATGCGACCGATTTTTAGATTCCACCATTGCTTATCAGGGGTGGGGCAGTCAAGTGGACCTGGCGGCGATTGAGACCATCGGACGTTTTGCCACAGGGGGAGTAACCCCAAATTTAACTTTACTTTTTGATATTGATACAAGTAAGGGGCTGGCCAGGACCAATGCCCAAAAAGACCGTATTGAAAACCGCTCCCTGGAGTACCATCATCGGGTGCGCCAAGGGTATCTGGCATTGGCCAAAAAAGAACCTGGCCGCATTAAAGTCATCAGCGTTGATGCGCCTAAGGAAGTTATTTTTGAACAGGTGAAGCATTATATTGATGTCACTCTAAGCGAAGGATCTTAAGACACATTAAGCTTCTTCCTCTATTCTCACTCTATGTACACCACCGACACCAAAGCTACGGTATCCTCAGATTTAAATTCCCCCCTCCTCAAATCCCTGCCTGCCGGCAGGCAGGTTCCCCTCCAGCCCCGCCAGGGGCGGGGCCAGGGGGAGGAAATCAAAGGTGCCAATGCCAAGACTATAGGATCTGAGGACAAAGGGGGACAGTTGAATTCAACTGTCCCCATAAGTTTTGGCGGTGCCGATGCCGGCAGTTCCAAGACTTTACTCTTCGCACAGGAAAGTACAATCAAGCCTTTACCAGCCAGGCAGGATGGTATTGTCAAGCCTTTACTTTCCACACAAGATGGTACTTCCAAGGGTTTACCGTTGCCAGCTGCAGGTGCCGATAGTATGGGCTCCAAGAGTTTACTGCCGCCAGTTCCAGGTGCCGATAGTGTTGGCACCAGGAGTTTACTTTCCGCACAGGAAAGCCCTGTCAAGACTTTACTGGAGCAAGCTGCCGGCAGTGCCAAGACTTTACTCTCCGCACAGGCTGGCAGGGGGATCAAGCATACCTCGAAAACCTCAAGAAAGCCTCGGGCAGGGAAAGGTAAGAATTCATCTGTCGCTCTGCCTCGCTTCGCCTATGGCGGGGCTCGGCACGAGGTGAATTCTACAGATGACGCCTATAAATCCGCCAGCCTGCAAGTCAACACTATAGGATCTCAGGCCAAGACTGCCAAGACTATGGGATCTGGAGCTGGCAGTGCCAATGCCAAGACTATAGATTCCCCAATCAAGGCTATAGAATCTGAGGACAAAGGGGGACAGTTGAATTCAACTGTCCCCATAAGTTTTGGCGGTGCCGATGCCGGTAGTGCCAAGCCTTTACTCTCCGCACAGGATGGCAGGGGGATCAAGAATACCTCGAAAACCTCAAGAAAGCCTCGGGCAGGGAAAGGTAAGGATTCATCTGTCATCCTGCCTCGCCCCGCCTATGGCGGGGCTCAGCACGAGGTGAATTCTACAGATGACACCTGTAAATTCCGCCAGCCTGGCCGCTGGAAAAATCAGATTTTATTAAAAAGGTTTTTGGTTATAATGGGGGCCATGATGAAATTGGAGAAAAGAATGAAAAAGGAAATTCCAAAATATCCATTAGAAAAGACAGTCGGTGATGGAGCCATCATAGTAGCAAGAGCCTTAACAGGAATAATTCCGGTTGCTGGAGCTCCCGTAACAGAATTGTTAAACCTTATTGTTACTCCTCCTTTGGAAAAAAGAAGATCGGAATGGTTTGAAGAGATTGGAAAGAGACTTAGAGAATTAGAGGAGAATAAAAGTATTTCTTTGGATGACTTGAGAAATAATGAGGGATTTATTGACATTACTCTTCAAGCAACTCAGGTTGCATTACGTACGAGTCAAGTTGAAAAACGGGAAGCATTAAAGAATGCCATATCAAAAGCTGCCACGCCTGAAGCCCCAGATTTGTCATTACAGCAAATGTTTATAAGCTATATTGATTCTTTTACTATTTGGCATATACGATTGCTTGATTTATTTAGTGATCCGAAAAGATGGGAAGAAAAGAATAATCATAGATTCCCAGAGGTGGAAACAGGAGGCTTATCTTATATTTTGGAACAGGCATATCCTGAACTAAAAGGTCAGAGAAATTTTTATGATCAGATATGGAAAGATTTATATTTTAGGGGCTTAGTTAATACTGAGGGACTTCATGTAGGTATGACAGGACATGGTTTAATGAGTAAAAGAGCTTCCTCTATAGGAGAAACCTTTATTGTCTATATATCACATTAGTTACAATTTGGACTAGTGTATAGCTAAAAAATGTTAGTAAAATTCATAGACTCTATGTAAGATCATGGAAATCAAAAATTTAGGAGTTTTAAATGTCAAAAGCCAGAAAAAATCTAAAAGAACAATCCCCGCAATCCGTAGAAGTTGGTCCTACACCGAAAGAAGATGTACAGGTAGCGCCTAAAGTTGTGAGTGATTGGCCAACTTTTATTAATACTGATAAAGCTACTGATGATGATATAAGAAGTCGACTTCTAAACGAAGTTGAAGAAATTCGTGTTCAATTTCAAGAAAATATTCGGGATTATCAAATTCTTTATTTATATGATCAAATCGAACATAGCATTGATTCCTTTACATCAGATGTAATTTATACGGATCTCTCGAAGGGTTATCATAAAAAATCCAAAAATGTATTATTAATTTTGCATAGTACCGGGGGTAGCATCGAACCTGCATATCAGATAAGTAAATTTTGCTGTGAATTTTCAAAAGATAATTTTGTGGTCAGTGTTCCAAGGTTGGCAAAATCAGCAGCAACGCTCATTTGTCTAGGAGCACAACAAGTTCACATGGGATCTTTGAGTGAATTAGGCCCCATTGATCCTCAAATCAATGGGAGATCAGTACTTGGTTATACACCCTCTTTGGAACGTATTGCAGAAATATGCCAGAAATACCCTAAAAGTTCGGAGTTATTTGCAGATTTTTTACACAAAAATGTTTATTTACCAAACATTGGGTATTACGAACGTTTAGGAGAGTCAGCAGTTCAATATGCAGAAAAGTTGATTGCCAATAAAAGCCTGCTTAAAGGAACTGCAAATGCAATAGCTAAAAAACTAGTTTATGAATATAAAGACCATGGCTTTGTAATTGATGCTAATGAGGCACAAGAGATTTTAGGGTCGGAAGTCATCAAGGTTGATAGTCCAGAGCTACGCTTTGCTGAAGCAATACATAATAAAATAAATTTTGTTAATATATTGATGTGGATATTTAATAATAAAACGATTCGTATTTTGGGAAATAGTATACTGATTAATGAAAAGAAAGAAAAGAAATAAACACATAAGCACGTATACACCTTGCGTTAATTAGGATTTATGAGACTAACTGATAACGAAAAAAGAGACGCGACAAAGCTTCTTCAAGAAGGCAAGCCCCTGCCCGAGAAATATCGA
>JAHFGE010000070.1 GCA_023247575.1 Candidatus Omnitrophota bacterium
TGCCGATATCGGCCAGGTCTGTCAGGCCCGGGATATTTTTCGACTGGTCGCGCCATTTGTCGCCCCACACGAAGGCTTGCAAGGCCTCTGGAACTATTTCGTAGGCCGCAGTCCCATCATCATTAACTCCCTCTGACCCCCTCTTTAATAAAGAGAGTGAACGGGGGAGTTGTGAATACACCACCCCATCCAAATCTTTTTCAAAATCCAACCGGTCTAAAATCTGAGGGGAACCGGTGTCATCAATAAAAACCTGGTGAGCCGTGATCTTCTTGACGGTGACAAAATGCTCGTTGTTTAAATGGGCGATAAACGGCGTGGGTAAATTCAATTCATCAGCCAGGGTGACCTTGAACGGTTTATAATCCAGCCCTAACGCCTCGCCCACCTTGTTAATCGCAAACAAGGTGGTCTTGAGTTTGGGCTCGCCCACCTTGATGATATTGGCCATCAGATCCGTGGACACCGTCAACACGGCGATTTCATCCAGGGATCGGTTGATGCCATTTTTAGCCAGCAGCTCCTGCAGGGCATACACCCCGCAGTTAAGCACATTGAGGTTGGGGTCAGACAGCCATTGAGTAATGCGGGCAATGTCGGATTTGGTGAAGGTGGCGTGGGTGTCGATTTGTAGGGAATGAGAAATATGTTTGTCATTCCCGAATGCTTTTGTCGGGAATCTAGAACTTGCTGAAGCACTAGGTTTCCGATTAATACGTTCGGGAACGACATTGGAAGAATTGTCCAAATCCAATTGCACCCGCAAATTATTTCTGTCCTGAATTTGCTTGAGCAAATATTCCACCGAAGCGGAGACTTGTTGGCCTGTCATTCCCGTCCCGCCTTGGCGGGATAATCGGGAATCCAGACCTTGCGCAAGCCCTAGGTCCCCGATTAATGCATTCGGGGACGACATGTATCCTTTATACAATACCGCCGGGTTATAGCCAAAAGCCCAGCTCACCTGATCTGGAATAAAGACGGCCAGAACCACAATGGCCATCCCTTTAATCCATTGCTTGAAAGTGCTCACGAAAGGCCTGCGGTCTGCTTTTGGAACTTCCACATTTGTCATTCCCGTCCCGCCTTGGCGGGATAATCGGGAATCTAGTTCTTGCGAGCCTGGACCCCCGATTGATACATTCGGGGGTGACATTGTATTTGGAATTTCAGGTTTTGAGGACTTGTCCTGAGCGACCCCGCCTCTTGCATTCTGCAAGAATGCGGCGGGGGAGTCGAAGGAAAGGTTTTCTTGGATCGGGAGAAGTGGAGAAACTGATTTTACGCTTTTATCTAGATTATATGAGACAAAAACTAAATCAGCTTTGGCCTGCTCATCCCCTGAGGGGGGATTTTGGTTATTTGGCTTCTCGCTTTTGTTCATCCAGTTTTTGAATTTTGGATACGCCGTTTTACCCGTTTGTCGTCGACAAGGAGAGTATAACATATTATAGCGATTTGGCCAGTTTTCACAATATTTTTCACAAATTTAAGTGCATTATTTTCAATGGGTTAAGACGTTACTTAAATTTTTTTTATAATTATATTGCAAATGTGGCAAAACTTCCTATTTTTGATCCATTTCTCCCTTAGTTTTGACGCTAAAAATGGGTGTTTTAGAAAGCGGTTGCTAAATAATTGTCATTCTCGAATGTATTTAACTCATTTGTCATGCCCGAAGGTATTTGTCGGGCATCTAGTGCTTCAGGAATTTCTAGGTTCCCGATAGTCCCGCCATGGCGGGACGGGAACGACATAGGTAACATATGAATTGTCAGAATGGAAACTAGAATGGAAATTATTTCCAGAATGGAAAGAACTAAGAAGGAAAAATATCCTTTTTTAGAGCAAATTGATCCAGAGTTATGAACTGGATCAGCTGAGAATTCTGTTTAACTTCTTGAGAGATATTCTCATTGATGACCATGGCGCGGGGGATGCGGGGGTACCTTGCCAGGAATCGTTTGAGACCTTTGGGGATTTGCGCCTCAGGCAATGTGCTTTTGACTTCAATCGGTAAAGGCTTGCGGTCTTGAAGGAAGATAAAATCGACTTCATCTCCATCCTTGGTTCTCCAGAATTTAATTTCCCTGTTTGCAGTCAGCATTGCTTGGAGTTTGAGAAAAACGAAGCCTTCCAATAAAGCTCCTTTGTCCCCGCGAGATGCCGCCCTGGAAAAATCTTTAAGAATAGCGTTGCGTATGCCCAAATCATAGATATAAGTCTTGCAAGATTTTTTTAACTCATTGCCAAGATTATTGGAAAAACTGTGTATTCTAAAATTGACATAGGTTTCCTCCAAAATGTCCAGATATCGGTTGATAGTGTTGGAACTCAGGTTGATTTGATTGGCCAGATTATGAACCGAAATCATGGAGCTTTGGTGTTCGGCCAGAAGATAGACCAGGTGATTAAAAGCACGGATATTTTCTTCTTTGATTAATGATTTAATATCTTTAAGGATGTAACTGGATAAGAGCTCCGCCAGTATTTGTTGCTTGCGCTCTTCGGAATCGGTTTTGGTTAAAGCAGGCAGACCGCCATAACGCAAGTAAGTTTCCAAGGAAGAATTTTTAAGGTGTTGTTTAATTTCAGCATATTCTAAAGGATAAATGCGGAATAAAAAACGGCGGCCGGCCAAACTTTCTTTTAAGTGTTTATGAATTTCTAAAGAAGAGGAACCCGAACAAAAAATTTTTATTTTGGTTTTTGCGTCAACGATGGCTTTAAGAATTTTGGAAGCATTTCGAATATATTGAAATTCATCGATAAAAATGACCTCTCCAGCAGAACAGATTTTATTGATAATGTCTTTATCGCTTTGATTAAATTCGGCCAGAGTCTGAGGCTGTTCTAAATCAAAGAATTTGGTTGAAAGGCCATTGCGCTGGGCATATTCTTCCAGAGCATGAAGCAGGGTAGTTTTGCCAACTTGCCGCGGCCCAAGCAGAATATTGATTTCCGGTTGGTTGATTTCATCACATAACCTGTTGAAAATAAAACGTTTAATCATAACATTGACTAATTTAACCCACTAGGTCAAATTAGTCAATGTTTATATTTTTGATTTTTTAGTATTTGTTTAGCTCTTTGAGAGACCCGACGAGACGCATTTGGTGTCATTGCGGGGTTCGGATGGTTTTATAAAATGGGAGTGAATCCTGCTTCTTTAAAATGATGATCCGTGGTCAAGGATAATGATAATTTCATTTCTTTCATAACGATAAAACTGGCGCAATCGGTAAACGACCAGCTATGGTCGGAGGTCCTAAGAAAGAATGTTTTTGCCTTGAGGAAACGTTCTTGGTCCATCCAGCTGACCGAACAAGCCTTAGAGGTAAAAATGATGTCAAAAAGAGGGGCTGTAACATGATCCATTCCGCGGGAGCGCAGCAAAGTGGCGGTTTCATCAAGAACATAGTCTGTCGTAACAAACCGCTGTTTATCCTGTGCGGCCTGATACAGGATCTCCTTCGCTTTCTGATGTTTATCATCAACCTTCGCAAGGAGGGCATAGAAACCGCTTGTATCAATAAAAACTGTGTCCTTCATAGATTGTAAATAATTTTATCCATCTGTTTGTTGTCCAGCCGCGTTCCCTTATCCTGGGCAAGGTGGCCAAGATGATAGAAAGGATCTTCCTCATCAGGAATGCTGTCCATGACCGGTTCGATACGAAAAAGGGGTTTGCGGCGGTAGGTCATCATCATCCGTTCTCCCCGTCTAGCCCACTCGATAATTTTTTTACTGTTTTTTCTAAACTCAAGCAACGAAATGGTTCTCATAGTTCCTCCAAAGTTAAACATTAACTTCAACTTCAATGTAAGTATAATATTTTTGGGAGGCCATGGCAAGAAAAATCGTAATAGTTTAGCGGTTAGAGGAAACTGCCCCTGCGGGGTTCGGATGGTTTTATTTCGGAATGAATTTGACGTTGGGCATGCCTTGGAAATCAATGTCTTGGGTCCAAAGGGTGGCATGATACATTCTTGCTGTTGCTAAAATGATACTATCGGCCATGGGGAGATTTAATTCATGACTTACTTTTGCAGCTTGAGAGGGAAGAATCCCTGCCAGAGGAATGACATGCCCTAATTGCATAATCGAGGTAACGTCTATAGCGCGTTGTTCTGTGCTGTGCTGCAGTATTTTTTTAAAAACTTCATATATACAAATCGTCGGGACAATCAGGTCATTGGTTTTTTCGATGGACTGGCCAAAGACTTCAGCGTTGGGCCCCCGGGTAAAGTATTCCAGCCAGCCTGAAGTATCAACAAGATTCATACGCGGTCAGGTCCCCGTTCAATAGTAGTGTCTATTCCTTTGAGGATCCCTTTCATGGATCTGATTCTCTCTTTGATGCTCTTGAGAGGAATGAGTTCAATTCGTCCGCTGTCATAGGCCATGACATGATACTTCTGCCCGGGCTGAACTTTCATGACTTGGCGCACTTCTTTAGGGATCACCACCTGATATTTGGGAGAAACAGTTGAGATTGTCATACAAGTATCCTTTCGATGTAATTATCGTTTTACGAATCAAGTATACCCTCTTGTCGATGAAAAGCAAGGTAAATATTTGTATTTGTTTAGCTGATTGAGAAGAATTATGTCATTCCCGTCCCGCCTCTGGCGGGATTATCGGGAATCCAAAACAAAGGGGGACAGTTGAATTCAACTGTCCCCATCAGTTATGGCCCCGTCTAACTTTACGGGCGCTTGATCCCGTTAAAATAAAGGAAAGCCCGCTTAAGCGTTAATTCGGTAAATTTTTAGGGGAGTGTACCGTGCAATGACATCGAAATCTTTATCCTTGTGCAGCAATTCTACCCCTGCCTCAATAGCCATAGCCGCAATGAGGGTATCAACAGTTTTGATCACAGGATTGCCTTTTTGAAGGCATTGCCGGGAAATTTGAGCTGCATAGATATAGGTGTCGAGACTTTTTGGTCTAAGGATAGGGAACATGAGAAGATATTGCTTGATATCTATAAAAATCTTTTCGTGGGTGATGCCTTGCAGGATTTCCGTCAGATGAATATCGGCAAGACATATTTCTTCATTTAATTCAATGAGCTGGCGCAAACGGCTGGCATAATCTGAAGAAGCATGGTTCAAGAAATCAATCCAGACCGATGTATCGACAAGGATCAACCTCGAGCTCCTCTTAAGTGATCTAAATCTCCATTCCAGATGCCAGATCCCATGAATTTGATCATATCATGGCGCTTGAGTTTTTTGACGAGTTCCCGCAAGGCCAAATGCAGCACTGCTTTCTTGGTAGATAAATGAGAGAGCGTTAAGGCTTCAGAAACAAGTCGGTTATCTAAATCTACATTGGTTCTTGACATATTCCATTATACCTCCTATACACAAAATATATACTAGTTTTGTGTATGTGTCAACCAAAAACTTGTGGTTGTCGTAAATGTTTAGCTCTTTGAGAGGATCGGCGAGGTCAAAATTTTATTGTCACCCCCGAATGTTTTAATCGGGGGTCCAGTAAATGGTATTTCTCGTCTGGATTCCCGATAATCCCGCCAGAGGCGGGACGGGAATGACATAATTTCTCTCAATCAGCTAAACAAATACGTCAAACCAACCGCCCTGCGCGGTTTGGTGATGTTGAATAGGGAAGACCAGAAAAGAAAAGCCGTGCCTGTCACTACTTTCTAGCCATTTGGGAACCGTTGCGAAATTCGGGGATATGAAGTTCGGATGGTTTTATCTGGTAAAAATATCTCTGGATAATTCAGACTGCCTGATAATTGACTGAAATGTACCGATACGAAGCTCCTTATGATCGGGTACAGGTATTGTTATAGTTGAAGTTCCTGTTTTCTTCTGCATAACGATATGGCTACCGCGACGGCGGACTTCCGTAAAACCATGACAGCCTAAAATACGGCAAACATCTTCCCCGGAGAGAACAGGAAGTTTAGGCACAAGAAACCTCAAATTGCGAGACATAAACTTCGCCATGTAAGCGCTGTTTGATTTCCTCCGGCGAAGCACTCTCTAAAAAAAGCTCAACCGCTTCACGCAAATTATTACGGGCTTCCTCAATGGTGTCGCCCTGGCTGGCAACATCCAATTCCGAACACAATGCCACGTATCCATCGCCTTCTTTCTCTATAATAGCTGTTAAATAACGAGTCACTCTAACCTCCTTGTATTGCATTTTAAATATTTTAAAAACAGGGTCCTGTTCACTTGTTCCGCTCTAAGTATAGCACAGGTAAACAGGCCGTGCTAAAAAATTAAGCGGGAATGACAGTTCATCTTTTGGAAGCATTCCGACGAATGTCCTTAAAGGATTGTTTCACAAACCGCCCCCTGCGGACAGACAGGTGCGAGGTTTGGATTGGTGTGCAAAAAATTTCTAGTGAACGTCGGAATGGACAGAATTAAGTATTGTCCCCTTAATTCATAGTTTCTTTCAGGAGCAAAGTTATATATGAAGAAGATGGTCCAAGATCTATCCAACAATGGCTTGACGCCCAAAGCTCACCGGGTGGCACATCCACAACTGGATAACTAGTATTAACTTGGGTAAAACATCGCCCTGTAGTTGCATCTTGAATAGCAACGCCTATCTCACCTGACCCGGAGGTTATATGAGCAAGAAGGTATGTAGTTTGGCCGGGAGTAACATTATTTAGGGTGAATGAAGATAAGACTTTGTATCCTTCACCAGAAGATGGATATTCAACATCCGTTTGCAAAGCGAGCTGTTGTCCTTGACTACCTGAAGCATCAGATGCATAAATTGTTCCCCCGTTATCAAATGCAAATTGAATTATATGTGCAGCCACCGGACAAATTATGACCTTGCCGTTGGCACCAGAACCACCAGCGAGTCCTGCGCCAGCGCCAGCAGCACCACCGCCTGGTACAGAAGCATTGCCGCTTGAGAGGCATACAGTAGTGGGGCCGCAGCTTCCACGACCACCGCCTAAACCAGAACCGCAATCGCCAATACTATCTCCACCGCGACCACCGCCATAAGAAACTGGGCCAGCACCAGCAGATCCAGGTTGAGAACAGCAGCCGTTAGGGTAGATGTACTGGCAACTACCGTAACCTCCCTGTCCACCACCGCCAGCTCCGCCACCGCCACCGCCGCCAATGCTAGCGACACCACCATGCCCGCCATTATAAACGGTTGGAGCAGGAATGCCATAGACTACATAGGTGCCTCCACCTCCACCGACTACGTTACCCCTACCGCCAGCTCCCCCTGAAGCTTCAAGATAGAATGAATTATTGGATCCCGTGACCAACGTACTAAACCACGAGCTTTCTCCGCCTCCGGCGTTACCATTATTTGCGGAGCCACTTTGGCCGCCTGCCCCGACATGTATATAATAACCTTGGTTTGGGTTAACCAATAATTGTGGTTCAATAACAAGTGCCCCGCCACCGCCACCCCCACCGTCAACGCTTCCACCACCAGCCCCACCGCCACCGCCGCCGCCGCCAGCGCCCCATACTTCTACACTGACAGC
>JAHFGE010000071.1 GCA_023247575.1 Candidatus Omnitrophota bacterium
GGATGGACTGCAAAGTAATCGTATTGATAATATCATCAATAAAACCTTTGGCTAAAAGCTGGCGGGCCAGTTCATTGGAAATACAGCGGCTTTGCAGATAAAAAATCTCCTCGTCATTTAACTGGCCGATGGTGGCCCCATGGGTACACTTAACATCATCGGCAAAAATCTCCAATTGAGGCTTGGTATCAACCTTTACTTGGTTACCTAACAATAAATGCTTGTTGAGCTGGTAGGCATTGGTCTTTTGGGCAATCGGATGTACATAAATTTTGCCATTAAATACCGCATGGGCGGCATCATCTAAGATTCCTTTATAAAGCTGGGAACAGGTGCAGTTGGGCTGTTGAATGTCAATGAGGGTATGATTGTCCACATGTTGCAGCCCATCGATAGCATAAAGGCCGTTCATAATAGTATGGGTGCCTTCCCCTTTCAGTAAAATAGTGGTATTGTTGCGCGCCAGCTTGGCATGATGAGCAAAGAAAAAAGCTTCCAATTGGCTGGCCCTCTCCTGCCAGATACGCGTGGTAGCGGTATGCACCGCATGGGAAGATTCCCTTTCGACCTTGCAATACTGCACATGGGCATTCTCACCGATACGTATATCTGTCAGGGCATTACTCCAATAATTATGATCGCCAAAGCCAAGGTGGCTTTCTAGGATCGAGACTTTGGCCCCAGCCCCTACAGAAATGAGACTGCGAGGGAAAATCACCGTATCCGGATCGACATTGCTGGCTAAATGAACAATGTGTACTAGTGGTTCAATAACCGCATGAGGTTCTATTTTGATATAAATTCCGTCGAGAAACAAAGCCTGGTTTAAATACAACAACGCTTTTGAATCATTGGCAGTTAATTTGCTCATGGTTTCTTTTAATTCTGGCGCAGAAGCTAAAGCCGCATCCAAAAATGCTTGAATGGTCATACCTTTGGGTAGCTGTTGCGCTTTAAACAGGTCTGCCCACCAGAGACCATTGACTAAAACAATATTGATATCGTCAGAATCCATATACTCATACAATGGTTGTTCTTGGGCAGGCTTATGGGAAGAAGCAATGTGCAGACGTTTGGTAGACAATTCTGCCAAAGAAGTGTACCTCCATTCCTCATCCTTGATGGTGGGAAGCCCCAATTGGGTAAACTGAGCCACGGCCCTGTGACGTAGACTTTTAAGCCAGTCAGGAGAATTATCAATTAATTTTGTCTGATATTCGTCGATACCTGTTATTTTTAATGGTACTTGTGTTTGGGTCATCATATTGAATTATTTCACCAGCCAGTCATAGCCCTTGTTTTCTACTTCCATGGCCAGTTCTTTGCCTTCGCTTCTAATCATTTTACCATCATAAAGAATGTGCACGAAGTCCGGCTGAATGTAATTGAGCAGGCGCTGATAATGCGTAATGAGAATAACGGCATTATTTTTGTTTCTTAATTTATTGACACCGCTGGCGACGATTTTCATGGAATCGATATCCAATCCGGAATCGGTTTCATCCAAAACGGCCAAACGTGGATTGAGCACAGCCATCTGCAGGATCTCATTGCGCTTTTTTTCTCCGCCGGAGAAATCGACATTCACGGGCCGGTCAATAATAGATTCATCAATATCCAATAGCTTCATTTTAGTGCGCAAATAACTATCGAAGTCAATAGGATCCATCTCCTCTACCCCTTGATGACGGCAAATAGCGTTGAAAGCCGCTCTTAAAAAAACCGAGGTTGGCACCCCGGGAATTTCCACCGGATATTGAAACGCCAAAAACACGCCTTCCTTAGCCCGTTGGTCCGGTTCCATATCCAGCAAATTCATCTTTTTAAAATTCACTTCGTAGGTGACGGTCCCGTTGGTTACTGCATATTGGGGATGACCGGCAATGATCTTGGCTAAAGTGCTTTTGCCAGATCCATTAGGCCCCATGATCGCATGCACTTCCCCCGCATGAACGGTCAAGCTAATTCCTTTTAAGATTTCTTCACCTTCAACGACCTTCGCTGTTAAATCTTTGATTTCCAGCATTATCCCACCGTTCCTTCCAATTTCATTTCTAATAATTTGACGGCCTCCACGGAGAACTCCAAAGGAAGCTCTTTAAAAACATCCTTACAGAAGCCGTTAATAATAAGAGAAATACATTCTTCTAAATCAAGCCCGCGGGAACGCAAATAAAACATTTGCTCCGCGTTAATCTTGGAGGTAGAAGCTTCATGTTCAACCACGGCCGTATTATTTTTCACCTCAATATAGGGAAACGTATTGGCTGAACAGTTATTTCCCACCAGCATGGAATCGCATTGGGAGAAATTACGTGCGCCAGAGGCCGTTGGCATCACTTTCACCAAACCACGATAGCTATTATGAGCAAAATCAGAAGTAATCCCTTTGGACACAATGGTACTCCTGGTATTTTTACCAATATGGATCATCTTGGTGCCGGTATCCGCCGCCATATGACCATTGGTCAAAGCCACCGAATAAAATTTGCCGTTAGAATTATCTCCCTGCAGGATCACCGACGGATATTTCCACGTGATGGCACTGCCGGCTTCCACCTGTGTCCAGGAAATCTTGGAATTGACCCCTAAGCATTTACCCCGCTTGGTAACAAAATTATAAATCCCGCCCTTGCCTTCCTTGTCGCCGGAATACCAGTTCTGGACGGTCGAATATTTAATCTCAGCATTGTTCAAGGCCACCAGCTCAACAACGGCCGCATGCAATTGATGGGTGTCACGCATCGGCGCCGTGCAGCCTTCCAGATAGCTGACATAACTGTCATCTTCAGCGATGATTAAAGTGCGTTCAAACTGCCCGGTATCGGCGGCATTGATACGAAAATACGTGGAAAGTTCTAAGGGACAGCGCACGCCTTTAGGGATATAGCAAAAAGAGCCGTCGCTAAAAACCGCCGAATTAAGATCCGCAAAGAAATTGTCTGCTGACGGCACCACGGAACCTAAATACTTCTGTACCAAATCCGGATGATTTTGAATAGCCTCGGACATGGAACAGAAAATAATGCCTAAATTGGCTAACTCACCCTGATGGGTGGTGCCCACCGAAATACTGTCAAAAACAGCATCCACTGCCACCCCGGTGAGGCGTTTCTGTTCCGTCAAAGGAATACCCAAACGATCAAAAGTTTTCAAGAGTTCCTGGTCAACTTCTTCCAGATTTTTAGGATTATCTTTCTTTTGCTTAGGCGCAGAATAATAATGAAGAGCCTGATAGTCAATGGGCCCGTATTCAAAATTAGGCCACTTCGGCTCTTGCATCTTTTGCCAATGGTGAAAGGCCTTCAGACGCCACTCCAACATCCACTGGGGCTCTTTTTTCTTTTGAGAGATTAAATGAATAATGTCGTCATTAAGCCCCTTAGGAAGGGTATCGGCTTCAATGTCCGTATAAAACCCATAACGATATTCGCCGCCGGCTAATTTATTGTCTTCCAATTTTTTTTGTTTGACGACATCGCTCATATTATTCCTTTGCTCCATGCATAATCGGTTTTAACCTAATCTGCCTTTCACCCTGATTGCGGGACTGAATCAAATCCTGCACGTTAATTGTCCTAAAAAGTACGGCAATCCTCTCGTTGAGATTCAGCATCGGAGAAATGACATTGCAGTGAGCCGTCATATCGCAGTGCGAATAATTACCGTGAAAACAGTTGGTAATCTGAATCGGTCCCTCGATGATTTGGATCAAATCGAAAAGCGTGATTTTCGAAAGGTCTTTGAGAATTTGATAGCCGCCGTGCGCTCCCTGCTCGGCCCGCACGATTTCATGCTGGGCCATGATCTGCAAAACCCGCGAGGTCGGGTCAAAGGGCATATGATAAATATCACAAACCTCCTTGGCCGAGGTCAACTGCCCCGGATCCTTGGCGCTCATGTGCCGCAGAGAAATCAACGCATATTCTAATTTTCGGTTAATTTTAAACATAGCTTACCCTAGTCTGTCTATCTTAGATGCCACAATTAAATCGTTCTCGGTAATCCCGCCTAAAGCATGCGTATATAAAACCACCTTCAGGCGTTTATAACCGGTTAAATGCAAATCCGGATGATGGCCTTCTCCTTCAGCAATATCTTTAATACGGTTAATCCTCTCCACCGCTTCCACAAAATTTTTCAAGGTATACTGGCGCTCCATGCTTTTGCCATCGTCGGCCAAGACCCATCCTGGAAAATTCTTTAAATGATCCGCAGCTTCCTGTTTGGTCATGGCCCGGCCTATCCCTTCGCAGGGTAAACATTTTTTCTTGAAAAAATCCGTCGATGTTGTCATACGCTACCTCCTTTTGCCCCACGACTTTTCAGCGGGATTATACCGCTGCTATTTCCACGGTAATCTCAGGATTAAACTCGTCCTTTAAAATACCTTCGATCGCTTTCAAAGTTCCCATGGTGGAGCTCGGACATGAACCACAAGCACCCTGATAATTGACAAGAAGCAAATTGCCTTCCAAAGATAGCACCTGCAAATCCCCGCCATCCATTTGCAAGGCCGGCCGTATGGTGCGGTCTAAAATCTCATTAATTTTGACGATATCCGGATTATTTGAAACCACTGTTTTCTTTTTTGTTTCTTCCCCATAGAAATTTGGATCATGATGAGGGGCATATTCCAGAATAATCTTCTTGATTTGATCCTCAACTGTTTCCCAATCAACCGAACCATCCTGTGTAATCGTAATATAGTTATCAAAAAAATACACTTCCACTACACCAATAACGGTAAATAAAGCAGCGGCCATAGGGTTATGAGCGCACTGATCCAAGCCTTTATAGGTGACCTTTCCTTCCATCTTCACGGGAATATTCAAGACAAACTTCAACGCATTGGGATTGGGCGTACTTTGAATGAGAATTTTGATGTCCATAAACCGTCTCCTTTTAAATACTTACATTTTTGACGTATATAGTATAACATTTTTACCTACCTTATCAAGAATTTAAATGAGGTAATTTTATACTAATTTTCGATATTCACAAAAACGGTAAGAAAGCTCGCCTTCATGACACCAAGAGCAACTTTTAATAAGTTTAAAAATAGCGGGAATGGAAGGAAAAAAGGCATCACAGCCAAAATCACCTTTCAGATGAGTCACAAAAAGGGTATGACAATCTGGATGAGTCATGGCCCGTTGATAAATTTGTGCCCCTCCTATGACAAAAATAGACTCTACTTTTTCTTTTTTCTCTAAGTCGTTAAGCGCATCCTCCAGACTAGAAAACAATAAAGTCTCCCCCGCCACAAAAATTTTTGAACTATGGCTTAAAACCACATTCAAACGCCTCGGCAATGGTTTAAGGTTTTCCGGTAAAGCATCCCAGGTTTTGCGGCCCATAATCACAGCATTGGTCTTGAGAGGATCTGTTGTTTCCGTGGTAATTTTTCTGAAAAATTTTAAGTCAGCCGCTAAATGCCAGGCTAAAGCCCCTCTTTTACCGATGCCGTTTTTTTCATCCATGGCCACCACAATGGAAAAGGATTTCATAGTCAAACTGTCTTAAACTGCAATAGGCTCCGACGTTTTCTAATAATTTTTATGGAAGTCGGAGTCCCGACATCCCGACAAATGTCGGGATCGTCGGGAAAACTTACACAGATATTGGAAATTTAATAAAAGACGCCGGCTGATAACCAATTAATTGAAAATCTTCAAATTTGTATTCCAACACTTTTTTCTTAAGGATTTCCAGATGAGGTAAATGCCCTGGAGTACGCTCTAACTGGACTTTAAGCCCATCGACATGGTTTAAATAAATATGGGCGTCTCCCAGAGTGTGAGTCAAAATACCGCTAGTCAAGTTGCATTCTTGAGCCATCATGGACATTAAAAGGCCGTAGCTGGCAATATTAAAAGGTACACCTAAGGCCACATCGGCCGAGCGCTGGTAAACCTGACAATCCAGCCGTCCATTAACAACGTAGAATTGAAAAAAAGCATGACAGGGCGGCAAGGCCATGCGGTCAATGTCTGCCACATTCCAAGCACTGACAATAATCCGACGCGAATGAGGATTTTTCTTAATAAGATCAAGCGCCTTGGTCATCTGATCAATATGCTCCTTGCGATAACTTTTGGTTTGATCATCCCAGACAAATTTCTCCCATTTGCGCCACTGGTAACCATAAATGGGCCCTAATTCCCCATCGGCCTTAGCCCAGGCATTCCAGATAGGCGTATGCTGGGTTAAATGGTCATGAATATTGGTACTGCCGCGTAAGAACCACAGCAGTTCCCAGACAACGGCATCGAAAAGTACCTTTTTCGTCGTAAGAATGGGAAACCCCTCACGCAAATCATACTTACTCTGGTAACCAAACACGGAAAGTGTGCCCGTGCCGGTGCGATCCTCTTTTCTTTCCCCATGCTCCAAAATATATTTTACTAAATCCAGGTATTGTTTCATACAAGCAGATCCTTCACCGCCTTCGGCTTTGGTTCAGGATGGACTTAAACCGGACGGTTTAAGTCCACATTTTCTGGTGGTATTCTTCCACCATGCGTTGTGTGTTGAAGAATGCGGCCCTATAAATACAATTGACCATCTTATCAATCCACGGACTTTTAAGATCAATTGCCCCCTCTCGATTAGTTTGATAATAAAGAGTAGCCACTTCTTTAAGCGTGGTACAAAGCTGGGCCGAATCCTCATCTAAACGCAATTGAGATTCGCTGCCAATATCAACTCCATGATGCTGATAACCAAAAATCCATCCTATATTGTCGTCTTTAGCCTCCACCACCCATCCATCCAGCGTGGATAATTGCAGTACGCCATTTAAAATTGCCTTCATACCGCTGGTACCGGAAGCCTCAAACGGAGGCAAAGGATTATTAAGCCACACATCCATAGAGTTAGTTAATAATTTTCCAAAATAAGTATCGTAATTTTCTAAAATGAGAACTTTAATCACTTTATAATGCTTATTGAGACTATCAATATGGTTAAGAATATCCTGGATATGAGCGGCCCCAATATTATCATTGGGGTGCGCTTTACCAGCCAGAACAATTTGTAACGGCCCAATGTTATAGGCTAAATCCAGCACCTCGTCAATCCGATGGAACAACAGCGACGGCCGCTTATACCCAGTAATACGCCGAGCCCAGCCAATCGTTAAAACATTTTCTTCCAATTTCCAGGGTTTCACGACATTTAAAAACCCGCGCTTATTGGCTTGATGTGACGCAAAAAGATCCCTTCTGAAATTTTCATCAGAGGCTATTTTTTTAACGTTTCCTAAATGATGAAGATTTTGTCGCCAATGGCCGAAAACTTTCTTGTATTGATCAAAAAGCATGGCAAAATTTTCTGAAATCCATGTATGAATATGAATTCCATTGGTAATGGGATCAATACGCTGGGCAAAATCAGGAAACTGCAACCGCATAATTTCCCCATGCTTTTGGGATACAGCATTGGTATGGCGACAATTATCCAGGCAAATATAG
>JAHFGE010000072.1 GCA_023247575.1 Candidatus Omnitrophota bacterium
GGGGTTCGTTTGTGGCCTCCACCGCCGATTGGATGCCGGATCATTTGGCCAACACCATGAAGGCGGCTTTTGATCATCCAGGGTTTGCTTTTGTGCATATTTCCCAGCGTTGCCCGCATTTTGATCCCGACAATTTCGATTACAAATCTTCCTCATGGTTCTCGTTTTTAAAACATGTCAATGGCATTGAACCGGATCGGCGCCTGGCCGATAAAACTGAAAGTATTGAACATGACCCTTCGAATATGACCAAAGCCTTCGAGTATGCTGCTGCTGACCATCGGTATTTCGGTTTATTTTATCAAAATAAAAACAAACCACGATACGATGTGATCATGCATGATTTGATCAAGCAAGCGGTGCAGAAAGATCGATCGAAGATTCTGGATAGTTATTTGATTTAATGTAAATTTAAATTTGTCACCCCCGAATGTATAGATTTTTTTGTCATTCCCGAACGTTTTAATCGGGAATCCAGAATTTGCAAGTACTAGGTCCCCGATTAATACATTCGGGGACGACAATAGGAATATCATATGGAAAATCTCATTATCATCGGTTCAGGTCCTGCTGCCCATACGGCTGCTATCTACGCCGCACGATCCAATTTAAAACCCTTGATGTTTGAAGGTCTCTTGGCCGGCGGGGTAGCTGCTGGCGGACAGCTGACCACCACGACGGAAGTAGAAAATTTTCCTGGGTTTGTCGGTATTTCGGGCCCTGAGCTCATGGAAAAAATGCGCCAGCAATCTTTGCATTGCGGGGCCAGGATTATCACAGAAACCGTCGATAAAGTCGAACTCTCTCAGAGGCCATTTTCTGATGAACTCCCCCTAACCCCCACAACTCCCCCTTCCCCCTCTTTGTTAAAGAGGGGGTTAGGGGGAGTTAAAAGTGATGGGAAGGGGGAGTTTAATTTTAAAGTATTTGCCGGCAGCCAGCAGTATGAGGCTAAAGTATTGATTATTGCCAGCGGTGCGACTGCTAAACGCATGAACTTGCCTGGTGAAGATCGCTTGTGGCAAAAGGGGATTTCCGCTTGTGCTGTATGCGACGGCGCTTTACCGATTTTCCGCAATAAAGTACTGGCCGTTGTCGGCGGCGGTGATTCAGCGGTGGAGGAGGCCACCTATTTGACGAAATTCGCCTCTCAGGTTTTGATGCTGGTTCGACGCGACGTCCTGCGGGCCTCTAAGGTCATGCAGGAGCGCGCCCAACATCATCCTAAAATTCAAATCATGTTTAATACTTTGCCTATTGAGGTTTTGGGTGAGAAATCTATTACTGGTTTGAAAATCAGAAATACTCTTAAACCTTCTGAATCTACCTTAAGTATCGGCGGTTTGTTCTACGCCATTGGTCATACACCCAATACCGCCTTCTTAAATGGCCAGGTGGAATTGGATGAAGCCGGTTATATCAAAACCAAGTTAGGCACTACGCAAACCAGTGTACCAGGTGTTTTTGCTGCCGGCGATGTGCAGGATAAAGTCTACCGTCAAGCCGTCACGTCCGCTGGCACCGGCTGCATGGCCGCGCTCGATGCTGAACGGTATCTAAGTCACGATGAATGTTAAAGAAAAGGGCGGTATCGACTTGACCGTCCTGGCCAGGCATGGCACGCTAGGCCAGGATAAAACGCCTTTGGAAATTAAATATGGTAGCCCTTCGACTCGCCCTGACGGGCTCGCTCGGGATCAATTCGTCCCGCTTTTAGCGGGACTCATTGTCCGGTGATTATTAACATTACACCTATGAATGATTTAAGAGAATTTCTAGGGTTTAAAGAGCCGGAGAATAACTTGTCATAAATTAAGGTTTTTAAAATATTAATTTTTGCTACAATAAAGTAAGAAGAAAGAGGAATTATGAGTGATTTAGATAGACTTAAAAAAATTTTAAAGCAAAACAAACGAAACCTCCAGCAAGAATTTAAGGTTAAAGAGCTAGGCGTTTTTGGTTCCTATGTACGTGGGGAACATAAAAAAAATAGCGATATCGATATATTAGTTACCTTCTCTCGAACACCAGGCCTTTTTGATTATATAAGAGTTGAGAATCGTTTAAGCAGTATACTTCATCAAAAGGTTGATTTGGTAATGAAGGGATCATTAAAGCGGAATATTGGCAGGCATGTTATGCGTGAGGTTGTTTACGTATGATCCGTGAATACAGGGATTATGTAGTCGATATTCTTGATGCTATTAATAAAGCTGAATCTTTTGTGAAAGGAATGAAGTTTGAAACTTTTGAGAAGGATGCCAAAACGACCTTTGCGGTGATAAGGGCTTTTGAGATTATGGGAGAGGCTGTTGGTAAAATCCCTTCTGGTGTCCGCAGTAAATATAAGGAAATTCCTTGGAAAGAAATGGCTGGAATGAGGAACAAATTAATTCATGAATATTTTGGTATTAAGCCTCGTGTTGTTTGGAAGACAATTAAACAGGACCTGCCTAAAATAAAACTGTATCTGCAGGAGATACTCATCGTTGCAGGATAAGGGAATTTTTACTTTTTGATTTGAAATAGCCCATTCTTTTAGTTAATATAAATCCGAAGGTTACTCGACGAAAAATGCCCATTCATGTCTGTTAATTTCAAAACTCAAACTTTACAACAGTATCTGGAGCAGCTCTCCCGCAAAGAGCCGGTGCCTGGCGGTGGTTCTGCCGCGGCATTGACGGCAGCATTGGGGGCGGGGCTGGTATCCATGGTGGCCAATTATTCTATGGGACACAAAGCCAATACCAAAGCCATTGACCGTAAATTTGAAAAAATCCTTAAACAAAGCCAAGCCATTCGTCAACGTCTTTTAGAACTAACCAGTCTGGATTCTCAGGCCTATTTGCAACTTTGTGCCGCGCGTTTGCAGGATAAAAACGCCCAGAAAAAAGCATCCCAAGCGGCCCGTGCCGTGCCTGTGGAAGTCTGTCAATTGTGCTATAAAGCCGTGGATTTAACACCCTTTTTGGTTGCCAAAGGTAATCCCTATTTGTTATCTGACGTGCAAGTGGCCATTGAACTTTTAACGGCCGGTTTTAACGCTGCCTCGGTCATGGTGAGGATAAACACATGAGCGCGCAGATTCTAGATGGAAAAGTCCTCGCAGCAAAACTTAAAGAGGATTTATCCAAAGAGATTGCCTCTTTGAAACATCCTCCGCGTATTGTGAGCATTGCCTTTGGCCGGGAGACGGCCAGTCAATCGTATATTTCCAGCCAGCAAAAGACGGCGGCAAGCTTAGGCGTTCATTATGTGCTGCAGGTGCTGGATGAGCATTGGCCATTGCCCAAAGTGATCGATGTCATTGAAAAGATCAATGCCGACTCCCTTGTGCACGGCATTATCGTCAATAAACCTGTGCCGGCGTCTATGGATTTTTATGTACTTATTAATGCCATTGCTCAAGGTAAAGACATTGAGGGAATGAATATGGCCAATTTAGGAGCGCTGATGATGAATAAAAGCCTGCTGTGGCCTTGCACACCATCGGCGGCTTTGGAACTGTTGAAATCTTCAGGTATTTCTTTAGCTGGCAAAACCGCTGTGATCGTGGGCCGCAGTGAAATTGTAGGCAAACCCATGGCCTTACTTTTACTGAAAGAGCATATGACGGTGACGGTTTGTCATTCCAGGACCGTTGATTTAAAAGGCCATTTAAAGAGCGCTGATGTCGTTGTCGCTGCCATTGGCAAACCGCTGTTTATTCAAGGGGACTGGATTAAACCGGGGGCGGCGGTGATCGATATAGGTATCAATCAGCATGAGGGTAAGATCGTTGGGGATGTGGATTTTGATTCGGCCAAAGAAAGGGCTGGCTATATTACTCCTGTTCCTGGAGGCGTGGGTCCTGTCACTTCGGTTATGTTAATGAAAAATGCGGTGGAGGCGTGTAAGGGCGGTTCATGAACCGCCCCTACGAGGGGATATGAGTAAAATCCTTATCATCGGCAATTCTTTGGCCGTGGTGAAAGCCATCCAGGATATCCGTCGAGAAGATGAACAGTCTGCGATCACCTTGTTTTGCACAGAAAGTCTTCTTCCTTATGATCGTTTATTACTGCCATCGTTGGTGGCTGGACAAATTAAGGAGAGTCAGACTCATCCTTTAGCGGATGATTTTTTCGGCCAAAACAAAGTGGAAGTGATCGCCAATGAAAAACTGGTACGCATGAGCCTTAAACGTAAATATGTGACAACCGAAAGTAAACTACAGATTGATTATGATCAATTAAAGATTGCTGATTTAGGTCGACTGATGCCTCCTGCCATTCAAGGACACCAGAAAAAAGGCGTTTTTGACTGTGCGCTTTTGTCTTCGGTCAAAGAGCTCATTCAATATTTACCATTTACAGATACAGTGTTTATCATGGTCGCTCATATCTACGGATTTAATATGGCCTGCGCTTTGCATGGGCTGGGCAAAGAAGTTGTGATGGTCTCCTCGGGTGCAGGACTTTTGCCGCAGGTGCTTGACGATGAAGCAAGTTCATTGCTCAAACAGATTGTCGAGAGTAAAGGGATTCGGGTCATGACTGAAAACAGTATCGAAGAGATTTTGGGTGATAGCGAGGTTAAAGCTATCCGTTTTCAAAATGGCAAGGTCATGGGGGCCCAAATGGTGATTGCCGACTTTTTGCCTCTGGATTGGCGTCTTATTGACCAGGATAATGGCTATGAAAAAATCGAGGATGATTATTTTAAAACGGCACTGCCTTTAAGATCTTGCCATTTTGGTTTGCACGTATTAGAAGGTTTTTTGACGGGATTCACCAAATTGCCGGAAGGCGGCCGGGAATATCTAAAATTTGACGGCCCCCAAAATATCTTTAAAAAAGTTTTTGCTCAAGGGGAAGTTTTAGTCGGTGCGGTGTTATTTAATGCCTCCTCTCATGAGGAGAGATTGTTAAAACTCATCAATGAGCATGTGCCGGTTGCCGGGCAAGAAGAAGCCCTCTTGGGAGGATAAAGTCTGAGAACAATAACCTTATTCTGTTTATCTTTGTTTTGTGTGATCAATATGGGATGGTCTTGGCGTCAAAACCCTAAGGTTGATGATGACATGCAAAAGGGATATTTGGCTTGGGGCTTAGGCAATCTCACTGAGGCCATGAATGATTATGAAGACGCTTTGATGTTAAAACCAGATGAAACTGATGCTTTAAATTTTTTGGGCACAATTTATGAAGAAATGGGTTTACCTGCCAAGGCCCAAGAGAAATATTTAACGGCTTTATCCATAGATAAAGAATTTTTGCCTGCTTATTTCAATTTAGGGATGTTGTATTGGAACCAAGGTGATCCATCGAAAGCTGCTTATTATTTTCAAAAACGCGTGCAATACGGTGACCCCAGTGATTCTTGGACCATGCAAGCCCAGAGAGCCTTGCAAAAAATCCAACCCAGTCAAACCGGTCCAACGACGGATAAGATAAGCGATTCTGAGGACCTTCAGAGAAGAATTCTTATAAAAAGAGTTTTAGACCGAATGGATCAATAGAAACCTACCCCATGTCTAATCCAAAAGTTTTTTTAATCGATGCGCATGGCCTATGTTACAGGGCTTTTTACGCCATCCGCGGGTTAGCCAATTCCAAAGGTCAACCTACCAATGCCATCTTTGGTGTCTGTAATATTATTAGAAAAATGATGCGGGATTTTCACCCCGTTTATATGGCGGCTTGCTTTGATGTGGGCAAGAAAACGCATCGACAAAAAAAATTTGCCGATTATAAAATCCAACGCCAGACCATGCCGGAGGGCCTGCAAAGTCAAATTCCCGTTATCCATGATATTCTTAAAGCCTATGGGATTCCTATTTTTCAAAAAGAGGGCTATGAGGCCGATGATGTTATCGGCACTTTAGTGAGCCTTTTAAGTTTCCAGAAAGTTGATGTAGTGGTCGCCAGCGATGATAAAGATTTAAGTCAACTGATGCAAGAGAATGTTTATTTATACAGCCCCCGTCAAGAGAGAATGTTAACGCCAGCCGATGTGCAAGAGAAATTCGGGGTTCCTTCCTCTCGCATGGTGGATTTAATTTCTTTGGCTGGTGATGCTTCCGATAATATCCCTGGGGTTGATGGCATAGGAGAGGTTTCTGCTGTCAAATTACTTAAAGAGTACGGGTCCTTGGAGAATATTTATAAACATTTAGATAGAATTAAACCGGGTGGTGTTCAAGAGAAATTAAACAAAGGCAAAGAACAGGCCAAATTATCTTATGAATTAGCTTTGGTTGATCGCCATGTTCCCATTGAAGCAAGTTTGGAAGATTTAAAATTACAATCGCCTGACCAGAAGCGTCTTTATCAGATTTTTACCGATCTGGAATTTCGTAAATTTGCTGAGGAATTGGCTGACGATGAAGCCAGCGTAGAGGGACAGTTGAATTCAACTGTCCCTATTAGTTCCATTCAAGTTAAAGAAGGCAAAGAAACAGTGACCGTGGTTTATGATCTGAAGAATTTTTGCAAAAACAGTCAGCGGCCTCCAGAGGGAGATGTATTTGATATCTTTTTAGCTCAATACCTTTTATCCGGCCTTCACCGTAGTGAGCCACAACCGCCGTCGAGGGAAAAAGATTTCCGCCAACGCTATGAGGAATTAAAAAAGCAGATTCATGAGCAGCAATTGGATTTTCTTCTTTATGAAGTGGAAATCCCTTTAGCGCAGGTGCTTTATGAAATGGAAAAGCAGGGTGTCCAGTTAGACGTTCAAGTTTTAAAACGCTTATCCACTCTGTGCTTTAAGAAAGTTACTGAAATAGAGCAAAATATTTTTAAAATCGCCGGTATCGAATTTAATGTCAATTCGCCCAAACAGTTAGGTGAGGTGTTTTTTGAACGCTTAAAATTGCCGGCAGTCAAAAAGACGAAAACAGGTTTTTCTACCGATGAAGAAGTATTAATCAAACTCACTGACAAACATCCATTGCCAGCCTTGGTTTTGGAATACCGGCAAATCATGAAATTAAAATCTACCTATATCGATGCCTTGCCGCAGATGGTCGACGCTCAAGGTCGTGTGCATGCGAGTTTCAATCAAACCGGGACTGAAACAGGGAGGTTAAGTTCCAATAACCCAAACTTGCAAAATATTCCAGTGCGGGCTGAGTTTGGCCGCCAAATCCGCAAAGCGTTTGTACCTTATGGGAAAGGTCATGTTCTTTTATCTGCCGATTATTCACAAATCGAACTGCGTTTGTTGGCTCACTATTCCGGGGATGAAAATTTGATCAAAGCGTTTAAATCCGATGAGGATATCCATCGCTACACGGCCTCATTGATGTTTGAGGTGCCTGAAAAGAAGGTGGATGAAAGTATGCGTTATGCCGCTAAACGCATCAATTTTGGTATTGCCTATGGTATGAGTGCTTTTGGATTGGCCAAAGATCTCAATGTATCTCAGCGTCAAGCCCAGGATTTTATCGATAAATATTTTTTACGATACCCAAAGGTGCGTGGACTT
>JAHFGE010000073.1 GCA_023247575.1 Candidatus Omnitrophota bacterium
TCTGATCGCGGCCGCGTCTTTGCTGGTTTTGGCGCTGTTTTATAAGGAAATGAAACTGTTTTCCGTTGACCCCAATTATGCCAAGGCCATCGGGGTCCCGGTCAATGCCCTGCGTTACGGGTTATTGTTTTTTCTGGCATTGACCGTGGTGGTCGGCATTCAGGCGGTGGGGACCATTTTGACCAATGCTCTGTTGGTCATTCCTGTGGCCGCGGCACGGCTTCTAACCGACCGCTTGGGCGTGATGATGCTGTTGTCCTGCGTTTTTGCCGTTTTAGCCGCCTTGACCGGAGTGTACGCGTCGTATTATTTCAGTTTATCGTCGGGCGCCGCAATTGTTCTGGCCTGCGCTGTGTTCTTTTGCATCGCCTGGCTGATCCGAAAGAAGATATTCTGGAATTAAAGAAAACCCCTTAAATCAACCGGCAGGTATGGTATAATTACAAAATGTTAAAGAAAGCAAAATCACATTTATTCTGGTTTTTGGAACGGGACGCGCAATTTGACCTCGATTCTCCGTCAACACGGCAGATCTACGTGCAACAGGTGCTTGCGCGCGGCCACGAAGCGGATATCCGCGAGCTGTTCAAGGACATCGGCGTTGAAGGCATACGCCAGGTATTCGATGACCTTAAACGATATATCCCCACTGAAGTGAGGATGTTCTGGGAGGACTTCTTTGCAGATCATCACTCCGTTCCAAAATAATATTCTAATTTGATCTATCGCTGGTCTTTGAGCCGCTCAAAGAAGAAGATCTGCTGGCATTTTTTGATCAATGGTGCAAAGAGATCGCTTCTGCGCTGTCCGGTTAAAGGGGCCCAAAATATACCCTCCGGAGAAATTATTGATCATATTTTTTGACACCCTTCGAATGGATTTTCCCTAAACCCTTGCAGCACCTTCAAGTTAGCGCTACCTCAAATATTTCCCAACCACTTGTATTTCAGTAGTTTACATTGCATACTTATATATATGCGGCCCCATTCTTCGTATTCTATAGCGTTGCGTAAATACACTGCTTTGGCGGTGTTGCTCTGCTTTTGTGTTACAGGCCTTAATGTCCCCTCCGCACAGGCTCAAGAGATCTATTTACCCAAGCCCGGGGTCATGGTTCACTTAAGCCCTGCATTCAATCCTCCAGTCTTAAAAGGCATCAAAGTCCATCCCGATAATCCGTTTCGTCTCGATTTCATTTTAGATGTCGGAGACGAAACGTCCTTCGAAGCCAAAGGCGAAAGCGCTTTGGCGAAGGAGGACCTAAAAAAAGAATCAACCAAACTCATCAAATACTTCCTCGCCTCCTTAACAGTCCCCGAGCAAGACCTCTGGGTCAACTTATCTCCCTATGAGAAAGACCGCATCGTCCCCATATCCTTCGGCCTTACCGAGATGGGCCGTGATCTATTAGCCCAGGACTACCTGCTTAAGCAGATCACGGCCAGTCTTATCTACCCAGAGGATGAATTCGGCAAGACCTTCTGGAAACGTGTGTATGAAGAAGCCCAAAAGAAGTTCAATACAACCAACATCCCGGTCAACACCTTCAACAAGGTCTGGATAGTCCCAGAGAAGGCCGTTGTCTATGAGAACGCACAAGCAGGTACCGCTTACGTAGTGGAAAGTAAATTAAAGGTAATGTTAGAACAGGATTACCTGGCATTGGAGAAGAACCAAACGCCTACCCGCCCCGCCTTTGGCGGGGCAAGCCCTCTGCCAAGCGACGCAGGGTTGACATCGAAAGCACCCCAGGGAAACAACCCTACCGCCTCACCAGAGATTAACGCTTTAGGCTCCCAGATCGTCCGTGAGATAGTAATTCCCCAACTGACCAAAGAAGTCAACCAGAACAAGAACTTCGCCCAGTTAAGACAGGTCTATAACTCCCTGATCCTGGCTACCTGGTACAAAAAGAAGATCAAGGACAGCATCCTCAACCAGGTTTATTCAGACAAGAACAAGGTCCAGGGCGTTAATATCGATGACCCACAGGAAAAGCAGAAGATCTATCAGCAGTATCTGGTCGCCTTTAAGAAGGGCGTGTACAACTATATTAAAGAGGAGCAGGATCCTGTGACACAACAGGTCATACCGAGGAAATACTTTTCGGGTGGGGTTGATTATGCGATGTTTGGCAGAAATACTGATCGGACATTAGACATTAGAGAGATCAAGGATGCCCCCGGATTATTTCGGCGTGCGGTTGACAAATTGGCGGTTTTAGCGGTATCACTTTTTAAGGCAGATACTGTGCAGACCGGAAAGGAAGGAGAAAAAGATTAAGCCGCGATGAAGAATTTGTCTGTGGATGAATTGCTTAAGATAGCAAATGATGAGGATGCGGATTCTAATAGGATTATGGCGCTGGAGGAGTTATTGAATATAACTGATCAACAAAGGTGGGCGGTGCATAAATTAATTGAATTGGCGGGACACGGCGGCCTTCAATACCAGAAGCAATACAAAGAGGATGCCTTTAGGGTATTGACGGAGGAAATGTACCAAGGCGGCCGATTGGGGGCATTGGTCGTTAATACGTCAGGGGATATAGTGGTTTATGCCGAGAATGAGGAATCAAGAACAGCGGTTGATCTATTGGTCGATGCATTTTATCAGGGCGGCGAAATCGGAAAATTGGCAGAAGCAATAATATCTTCTAAAGTAAAGAAAGCCGAAACAATGGATATATTGGGGCGTCTGAGGGATGAAATCGCGGTTGAACCGCTGATCAAGGCATTAGGAGAAAATAACATTGAATGGTATGTGAGACGAGGAGCTACCAGAGCACTGATACGAATGAAAGAACGCGCGATCGAACCTTTGGTAAATGCATTGAAAGGCGATAGATATTCATACGTTGTCAATGAGGCCGCTATCGCATTAGGATGGATAGGAGATGAACGCGCGATACAACCTTTAGTTGATGCAGCGCCATCTGTTGGGCTTCCTGCACAAGACGCAATACAAGCGATAGTTCGTAGAGACAAACGCGCGCTGGAGTCTTTGATTAGGCTATCGGAGAATGCTGATAAAGATGTGCGGGACTTGATAGGGCAGGTGCTTGGAAGTATTAATACTAAGATTATCGAATCATTGATAAAGGCTTTAGAGGATACCAATCTATATGTCAGAAGAACGGCTGTTTCAGCATCATGGGGAATAACGGATGAGCGCGTGCTTGATCTGTTGATTAAAATGTCGGAAGAGGAAGTTGATGTAGACACCAGGTCAATAGCGGTATCTGTACTAAGCTCAATGGGCACTGAACGTGCTATTGGGGCGGTAATTAAGGCGATGGGGGATGACAACGATTATGTAAGGCACAAAGCGGCCTTTTCGTTATGGCCTAGAGCAGGAAAGGCCGCGGTTGTCCCCTTGATTCAAGCGTTGGGACATCCCAATCAACATGTGAGAGAAAACGCAGCTTATGCATTGGGAAAAATGAAAGATGAACGCGCGATTGAGCCGTTGATCAAGGCTGCGCTGGATAATAAGACAGGGGAAAAGGTAGTTACTGCCTTAGGAGAATTCGGAGCCTCCGCGGCCCATGTTTTATTGAAGAATTTAGGGCAAGAATCCGATGGGAGAATACAAGGCTTATATTTATCTGTCTTGGCCTCTGTGTATCAACAGAATTCTGGTCTTATTGAGGATGGCAGGTTATCGGCAAACTATCCTGATATTCAAGAATTTGTTAAGACGGCCCGCGTATTATTGCAAAGGGATTTCTATGAAATTATTGGTACGCCTTTGTTGGCTGGACTGAATAATGAACAAATAAAAGTGTTAACACAGGATTTACTTTCCTGGAAAGACCATCAAAGCAATCTCAGAGACCTTGTTCAGTTAATCAGATTGGATCAAGAAGGAAATTGGCGTAATCGTGGTTTTAAATTTGAACTTCTTGCAGGTCTTGCGCGGGATGCCATAGCCAGCGGTGTTCCTAATTATATCAACAGCATGGGGGCCTTATTGGCGATTCCCAATATCAACTTGGAGGAAAACAAGACATTTCGGGATTTTGTCGTCAATGCAGGCGTGGATTTGAATGTGCGGATGAATATGATCGATAATTATTTGGAAATGTTGGCGGTACAAGATTTAATGTTGGCTGATCAAAGTCGAGAAAAAAGCGCATTTAAAGATACCCTTGTTCAAACACTGGCCAAAACGCGCACGGTTTTGGATCAGATGATCGGTAATATAGAAACGCCGGACATCACCAGTTCCAAAAGAAGGAGGATATTAGAAGGTATAAAGCCGTTTATGGAATCCTTGAGGAGAGACGTTCTAAAGTATGTGCTGGGGCGGGAATTGACGAATCAAGAAGCGGTATTATTGCAAAATAACGAAGTTAATCAGAAAATTCTGAAGGTATTATCTATTCTTGCCACATTATCGGTTGTGGACTTCTATGAAAGAACATTGGCCCGGCGTGTTGTGGCAGATTTCCTGAATGTTTTATTTCTTGCGTATGATCCTTCGACGGAGAAAGACACCCTGGAGAATGCAAAAGCGAAATTGAGTGCTTTTATGATGGATTTCGATAATAAAAATCTAACGAATGCCAATGGCGGACAACAGCAGTTGGATAGATCTAATAGAGAAATGGTAGAAGATCTGGTATCAGCCGGATATTCCAGGGACTTGTGGACCAGGGGTATAGAGTTTGAGATCGGAGTTTCACAGGGAATTACTGAAGAGGGAAAACGGGAAAGTATCCGGCAGGCGTCCTTTGAGATGGTGGAGACCGCATTGGCCTTGGGGGTTAAAGAAGTCAATGGCCGGGAAATATCTTTGGAAATGGCAAAAGAGGTGGACAATTATGAGAAAGCCAAAGCTTTTGCAAATGGTTTGAAGGCGCTTAAGATCACGATCCCTGAGGACAGGAGCGATCGTCTCAAGGACATCCTTCATTATATTGAAGCAAAAGAAGGTGAACCTGTTATTGCGGCCCAGGAAGAATCTAAATTTCGGGTGACCATCAAGAAGGATTTTCTAAATGAGGCTACTGCTGGTTTGGGTGTGCCCGGCTGCTTTAATCCTAACGGCATTCACAGGGAAATGCCCTTAGTTCACGCGATGGAGGTTAATGCAGGGTTTATTCAAGTTTATAATGAATCAGGCCGTCAAGTGGCGAATGCGGTGGTCGTTTATGGCAAGGAAGGGGCGTATGTTTATCCAGGGTATAATGCATCTTCATATAATATGGATTTTGTTTTTGGCCGTGCATTGGCCCAGTTGACCAAATACGTTCCCCGGCTGGTGCTGGACGGTACATCAGCAGGGCGTACGTATTTATCAAAATATGGTAATGCGGCCGATCAACCAGTTACACTGATCAAACCAGCCACGATCTTTAAGGATCAATATTACGATTCAGGATCAGTAGATGAGCAGGGTCAGTTGACCTTGAATATCTCAAATCCTTTAATTGTGACCAAGGGAGACATTGAGGCCAAAAGAGGATTTGATGTATTTGAGCCTAAGAGCATTGAACAACCACAGCAGAAGATCGAGGCCCTGGCCAGAGAAGAAATTAATTTCCAAGAGCTTGCGGATATTTTTATTCAAAACAGGTTCAAGAAATATTTATTCATGGTCAGTCTTTTGAAGAAAAAGATCATGCAGGAGGGGAAAACGGCCATTGATGATGATTTTTATATGTGGGTGAATGCGAGGGTTAAGGAGAAATTAAAGAGCGACGAGGTGAATATTTTTGAGACAGACCGGATCACGGATCTGATGGTTGATTTTCTGGAAAAACAGAAGTGGCCCATGGAGATCCTGACGGCTGTTGGCCGTGATGCCGCGATGGCTGTAAAAGTCCCGGGCGGTATTGACTTTAAATCCGACAAAGTGAACAGCGCCCAATTGTCCGCAGCAGCACAAAGCCCGCAGGACCAGGCGATGGCTGCCATCGATTTTCAAAATATTCCTGATTTACCGCAACGAACAGGCATAGCTGAAGTGGCGGCGTGGTCCTTGGCATCCAAGATCATACACAAGAGGAAAGATGAAGGCAGGGGGATCGATACAAAATATTTTGTAGACGAACAGGAGGGTAAAGACTATATAAGAAATTTTTTGATCCAGGAAGGGGCTGAAGCATACGCTGATAAGGTCTTAAGCTTATTGAAATTTAATACAAGTTCAAAAGGTTATCGTTTTGTTGCCTTGCGAGAAGAAATATCACCGAAGGCAAATGTATTCTTGCAGCTTATGCGCGATGAAGTCGAGGCTTATGATCCAAAAAGCATAGCCCGCTCCATGAGCGGAGAGTATATGCCAGACTTATTCTTAGACACAAAAAAAAGAGAAGAGATAGCGCGATTAATCGCAGATAAGATCTTTTTTATGAAATTGACCGGAGACGCCACTTGGAAGTGGGAGGAAGGAGAGAAAGAAGATTTGATGAAAGCCATAAGATCAAAAGTGGAACAAGTCATGCTTTTCGTAGATACTATTTTTCATAAAGCAACAGTCGAAAGAAATACATTTGCTGGATTACAAAATGGAATGGTGATATTCGATTGGTTGACCAACCCGACAGATGGTTATGTTGATAGTGAAGGGAATTTAACAGGAGAAGACTATTATAGGGTGAGCCATGATCTGGATGGGACTTTTGACGCATCAAAGTTTTCTGGAAATAGTCCGTACGGTGGTTCAATTGAGGAACAATTGATCAGCCAGGGAATCTTAGAAAGGATTCCTTCAGGGTTTGTGCGTTTAAAACAAGACATTGATCCACAGCAAGCCGAACAGACCATACGAAGAGTTGCGGGAAATGAAATTTTCGATCTCTTAAAACGACCCCTCTATGCCAGTCGTTTTAGGGATGCTAAGGAGGTTATTGTGCGCATTTTGCGCGCTTCCCGCATGGATTACGAGGAGATCGTATTTAAAGATAACGCCATGTCCACGCATTCTCCTAAAGGTGGTATCGATTTTAAATCCGACAAAGTGGACAGCGCTTTTGCGGTCAAGAGCAATGGTGGTGAAGGGATTAAGTTCCACGTTGACCCCGCCATGCTGGAGCAGCTGCAGAACGCGGCTGGCTTTACGCCGGTGATCATTGATTTCCAGAAGTTAAAAAGCTTGCCGGAGTTCTTGGGTTTAAATGACCCTTCGCCCACATCTTTTCAGTTAGCCGTTGCCTCCCCGTAGAACCCAAAAGTTGACCCCTCGACAAGCTCGGGATAACAACCCTGAGCAAGCGGGGCGCGTCGAAGGGTTGACAACCCCAAACCCCGGTGTTAATGTATTGTCCTTATGGATTTACATAATCGTTGGGGTGAGCCATTGGACAAAGGACCGGGCGCTTTGATAGGCCCTGACGGCAAGCCCCTGCCTTCGGGAGCCGGGGAACAGCCAGCCGAAGAAGAGGCTGCCGGGCCCCAGCTGGATTTCTTCAATTACGTGGCCTCTTTGGGCTTTCAGGCCATGATCTTTTTGGGCGAAGTGC
>JAHFGE010000074.1 GCA_023247575.1 Candidatus Omnitrophota bacterium
GTTGGGTATTGTAAGGTTACAGGTTTCTTTAAAAAATTTTTAAAGGTCACGATATAACCTTTAATGATGCTATACAAACCTGTGAATAAATTTTTAATATGCTTAAACATATTATCTCACCATCATCCACCCACTGACCAGTAAGTTCACCAAGGCCAGCGTTGTTAAAACTTTCCAAGCAAAAGACATCATCTGGTCCATCCTTAACCGAGGCAAGGTCCAACGCATCCACATCAAAAAAGAAATAACACCGTAGGTTTTAAGTAAAAACCACACTACCCCTGGTAAAAACGGCCCTTGCCAGCCTCCCAAAAAAAGCGTTGTGGCTACCGCAGAAACAATAAAGACATTGGTATATTCCGCCACAAAAAACATGGCAAATTTCATACCCGAATATTCCGTGTGGTAACCTGCCACCAGTTCCGATTCTGCCTCGGGGATATCAAAAGGAACACGATTGACCTCGGCGGTGGCTGAAATCAAATAAATCAAAAAAGCCAAAGCCAAATGAGGCTTAGCGATAAACCAGAGGCCGTGCTGAGCCTGCACAATACCCTGCATCGATAAAGTGCCAGTCTCCATGACCACAATTAAAACGGATAATAACAGTGGGACCTCATAACTGATAATTTGGGCAGCCGAGCGCATGCCGCCAAGAAGCGAATACTTGTTATTTGATCCCCACCCTGCCATAAAAATCCCCAACACACACACGGAAGTAATCGAACAAATATAAAGCAAGCCGACATTGAGATCGCGAGGAATCCATCGGGAACTAAAAGGAATGGTCACAAAAGCCATTACAGAAGGCACCGTCACAAAAAATGGAGCCAGCCACCAGGAGAGAGTATCGATGCCTTGAGGGGCTATGTCCTCTTTTAATAAAAGTTTGACGGTGTCAGCCACCGGTTGTAACGCGCCTTGAAACCCAGTGCGCATGGGGCCCAGCCGATTCTGAATCCAGGCGGAGACTTTGCGCTCCAGCCAAATTAAAAACATGGCGGAAACAGCAATAAATCCAAGACAACTAAGCCCGGCAGCAACCATCTGTATCATCGATCGATTTCTCCCATGACAATGTCCAAACTACCCAATACACAAACAGTATCAGAAACATTTAAGCCTTTAATTAACTCCGGCAGCACAGCCAGATTAGAAAATGAGGGTGAGCGAATTTTACAGCGATAGGGATTAAAACCTCCCTCGGCCACAATATAAAACCCCAGTTCTCCTCGAGGATTCTCGGTTCGCATATAGGATTCACCCGTGCCGCGGAAAACACGATTGACTTTTGAAATCGGATTGCCTTCCGGCAAGGCGCCAAGAGCCTGTTCAATAATCCGCAGGCTCTGGGCAATCTCCTCTAATCTCACCTTGAAACGATCCCAGGCGTCTCCAACGATCCCTGTGGGCACCTCAAAATTAAATTTATCGTAGAGCAGATAAGGTTCGTCTTTACGTAAATCCCATTTCACACCACTGGCCCTCAGATTGGGCCCTGTCACACTGTAATTAAGAGCTAATTCTTTGGGCAAAATTCCAATATTCTTGGAACGTGCCAAAAAAATGGCGTTATAAGTCAAAAGTTCGTTATATTCCACCAACATCTTACGTTCATAGGCAATAAAATCCTTGATCGACTTATCCATTCCTGCTGTCATGTCCCCGCTGAGGCCGCCGATACGCATATAGTTATACGTCAGCCGGCTGCCGCAGATTTCATCAAAAATTTCTACAATTTTTTCGCGATCCCTGAAGGCATAAAACAAAGGTGTGGCATAAGCGCCTAAGTCCTGAGCAAAGGTGCCAATGGCCACCAAATGACTGGCCACACGATTAAGCTCGGCCGTGATCACCCTGATGTACTGAGCCCGGGGAGAAACCTCGACGTTGAGCAATTTTTCCACCGCCAGACAATAGCCTAAATTATTATTCATAGAGGCCAAATAATCCAGTCGGTCAGTGAAAGGGATAAATTGAGTGTAAGTACGGTTTTCTGCAATCTTTTCAATACTGCGATGCAGATACCCTAAATGAGGTTTGCAATCGAGGACGATCTCCCCATTGAGCTTCAATTCCAGGTAGAGAACCCCATGGGTGGAAGGGTGCTGCGGCCCCATGTTAATAATAAGTTCTTCTTGGTTCATATTATATCCTCTACCCTTCGACTCGCTCCTCACTCGCTCAGGGTGGTTCGACTCTGCAAGTCAATGGTGAGCGAGCGAAGCGAGTCGAACCACTATCCTTTTAAACCCATTGTCTGCGGCCTAGGAATAAAATCCAGCCGCTTAAAATCTTTACGCAAAGGAAAATCCGTCCAATCATCCGGATTCATGATGCGCCGCAAATCAGGATGATTTAAAAACTTTATCCCAAAAAGATCGTAGACTTCCCTTTCCAGCCAGTTGGCTGATTTCCAAAACGGTGTCAGCGACTCCACGGTTAAATCGTTGAGTTCAACAATTGTTTTAAGTGTCAGCATCAAACGGTTGCAAGTTGAGTATAAGTGGTAGACCACTTCCATCTTGTCTTTGCGGTCAACAGCCGTGATGCAGTGGCAATTTTCAAAATCCATTTCGTTTTTTAAAAATCCCGCTACTTCAAAAAGTGATGATTGAGGGATGACAAGGGCGTTGGGTAAAGCTACCGTCTCAAGAGAAGGAAACTTCTCTTTAATCTTTTGAAGGATGTCGTTGATCTGCATTTTTAATTTTTTCCTGTAATTTTAGAAGGCCCTGCAATAAGTTTTCCGGTCGTGGAGGACAGCCCAATACATACACATCAACCGGCACGCCTAGCTTTTCTGTGCCCTTGACTACCGAATAGGTATCATAGTAAAAAATCCCGCCGCTAATAGCACAATTACCCATGGCAATGACATATTTGGGTTCGGGCATTTGAGCGTAAAGTTTTTTAAGACACTCCCCCATCTTGACGCAAATAGTGCCAGCTACGATCATCACATCACATTGCCGCGGGCTGCCACGAAAAACTCCTGCTCCAAAACGGTCAATATCAAAACGAGAGGCGCCGGTCGCCATCATTTCAATGGCGCAGCAAGACAATCCAAAGGTCAAAGGCCAAAGGGATGAGCCTTTAGCCCATTTAAATAAATCTTCACTTTTAGTCAATATAATTTCCCCTCCGGGAAACTTTTCTATATAACGCGACCCTGGGAGCTTCTCATTTATTGCCATTCCAATGCTCCTTTTTTCCAAGCATAAAAAAGACCTGCGGCCAAAATCAGAATGAACGCAGCCATTTCAAAATAAGCCGTGATCCCTAACTGGCGAAAAACAATAGCCCAAGGCATGGTAAATAAAATTTCTACGTCGAAAATCACAAAAATAAGGGCAAATAGATAATAGCGGACATTAAATTGGACCCGGGAGTCCCCCTTAATTATTTCCCCGCACTCATAAGGGGAGCTTTTGGCTTGACTGGGGGCGCGTGGCCGCAAAAACCAAGAGACAACCAAGGCCGATCCTACGAAACCGACCCCTAATAATAAAAAGAAAATAATATATAAATAATCTGGTAACATACCTTGAGCTTAACATCCTTGAGGAGGCAGGGTCTATACGTACTACTACTTAGAAAATAGGCTATGACTACTAAATTTCTGGGGTAAATTCTAGTGGGTTAGCGCTTAACTTCCGTGGCTAAAATCAAATGTTTAATTCCCACACGTGAGGCTATATCCATGACCCGCACCACAAAATCATATTTAACGCTACGGTCTCCATTGATAATAATGGCAGGATCTCTTTGCTTTCCGGCCAGAGATTGAAGTTTGAATTTAAAAAGATTCTTATCAAAACGCAAATTATAACGTTGATTTTCCAAATACACATCGCCACTGGCTGTGATGTTGATATCAATGTCCTTGGTTTGAGTGCTTCCTTCATTATAAGAGACCTGAGGAAGGGCTATTTTAATGCTAGAACGATAAATAAACGGTGTAGTGACCATAAAAATAATCAAAAGTACCAAAATAACATCCGTGAAAGGAGCTATATTAATATCAGCCATGAGGCGGGAATGACGCTCTCGTCGTTTCATTTTTTCTTAATACATAAATCCAACAATTCAGAAGCCGTTAATTCCATATCCAAAACAAAATTATCGATTTTGCGGACAAAATAGTTATAGCTCACCACGGCAGGAATAGCCACCAAAAGGCCGGCTGCGGTACAGACCAGGGCTTCCGAAATACCGGCGGTGACAACGTCCATGCCTCCTGAAGCTGTTTTGGATACATCATGAAAAGCACGAATAATACCAAGCACCGTCCCAAATAAACCAATATAAACGGCAATGCCTCCAATCGTACCGACGATACTGGTAAAACGTTCCAGCTGGACGGTCTGAATGGTGATTTCACGTTCCATGGCGTTGGAAATAAGCTTATCATCATGGCTATTAAGATTTAGGCCGGCTAGAGCCACCCTGGCATAAGGGGTATCGATATGGCGGCAAAAATCAACCGCATTTGAGATTTGTTGGCGAGCAGCCTCTTTGCGGATTTGCTCCAGAAGTTGTATGCGACTAACCGCAGAGCACCGTTTAAAATACCATAAACGTTCAATAATAACGGCAATGGATAGCACCGAACAGGCAATGAGTATATAAATGGTAAACCCGCCCGCATGAATAATTTCAAAAATACTTTTATCTTGAAACATGATGTCTCCTGAACTATGACGTAATGTCATGGTTTATCCCGAGCCTACTGGCGAGGGATCTGAAAAAATAATCTACTAAGGTCGTCATTGTAATGGATTTTTATTTGCACGTCAAAGTCTTTATGGTAATATATGGCCTTATTTGAAAGAAAAACTTTTGATGAAACATCCTCAAAAATCGTCGACATATTCCATGAATGGAGCCCAGGCGCTGATTAAGTGTTTGGAAAATTTTGGGGTCGAGTATATCTTCGGACTCTCAGGGGGCGCCGCTATACCCATTTTTGATGCCCTAGTTGGCTCTAAAATTAAGCTCATCCTGGTGCGCCATGAACAGGGCGCTACCCATATGGCCGATGGCTATGCCCGTGCTACCGGTAAACCCGGCGTGGTACTAGTGACCTCCGGTCCTGGAGCCACGAATACAGTAACCGGCATTTTAACGGCTTTAATGGATTCCGTCCCTATCATTGTGCTTTGTGGCCAAACCATTTCACCCATGCTTGGTAAGGACGCCTTCCAAGAAGCTGATATCTCCGGCATTTCCATGCCTATCGTTAAACATAGTTATTTGATCAAAGAAACTAATGCCATTCCCCGCATTATTAAAGAAGCCTGGCACATTTGTCAAACCGGCAGACCTGGACCCGTGCTGTTGGATTTACCCAAAGACATTACCTCCGCACCCTTTACCGGCACGACTTTAGATCCCGACATGGACATCCCTGGATACAAAGTGCCTGGCAAACCATCTAAAGCTGATATCTTAAAAATGGCCGACATGTTTAAAGGTTCCAAAAAACCTTTACTTCTGGTTGGCCACGGCGCCGTGATTGCTAGAGCTTCAGAAGCTATAAAGAAATTAGCAGAAAAATTAAATGCCCCTGTCACCAATACTCTTTTGGGTAAAGGTGCTTTTCCGGAAACCCATCTTCTGTCGTTGGGCATGTTAGGCATGCACGGCACGGCCTATGCCAATAAAGCCCTCATCAATTGTGATCTTATTTTGTCTATTGGTTCTCGATGGGACGATCGCATCAATGGCAACAACAATGAATTTTGCATTAATGCCAAAAAGTTACACATCGATATCGATTTTGCCGAAATCAATAAAATTGTCAAGCCTGATGCCTGGATTGTAGGCGATGCCAAAGAAGCGGTGGAAGAATTGATCAAGGTTGTGCCAACTTTGGATACCAAAGAATGGTTGAAAGAATTAGCTTTTTATCGTAAAGAGTTTCCGCTCAAATACTCCAACACCAAAGGCTTAACGGCCCAGTATGTCATTGATTGCTGTTATAAGGTCACCCAGGGCAAAGCCGTTGTTACGACTGATGTGGGCCAGCATCAGATGTGGGCGGCTCAATTTTATTTAAGTGACCGCGGCAACGACTGGTTATCCTCCGGTGGGGCCGGCACCATGGGTTTCGGTTTCCCTGCTGCCATTGGGGCACAGTTTGGACGTCCTGGCGATTTAGTGGTGGCTATCGTCGGTGACGGAGGCTTCCAAATGACGATGGCCGAATTAGCTACGGCTGCTGTTCACAAATTACCAGTCAAAGTTTTGATTATCGACAATAAATATCTTGGTATGGTGCGTCAGTGGCAGGAGCTCTTTTTTGAAAATCGTCTTTCAGGTGTGGATTTGGAAGGTAATCCAGATTTTGTAAAACTGGCGCAAAGCTACGGAATTCAAGCTTTCCATATCCATCAGGTGGATCATTGTTTCGATGTTATGAAAGAGGCCATGAATTATAAGGGCGGGCCATGTGTCATTCATGCGGAAGTTATTAAAGAAGACAATGTGTTTCCCATGGTCCCGGCGGGCAAAAGTGCTCACCACATGATCATTGAGGCGCCAACCGAGACCATGGAGAAACCAACGGGGTCAACCTAAATATGCCTAAACCCAATACACACACCATCAGCGTGCTGGTGGCCAATAAACCGGGCGTACTAGTACGTATTGCTCTGGTGTTTGCCAGACGCGGTTACAACATTGATTCTCTGGTGGTGTCTCCTACGGTCAACCCTAAATTTTCACGAATGACCATTACTGCCCAAGGTGATCCCCAAACGCTCGAACAGATCATTAAAAACGCAGCCAAACTGGTGGATGTCATCCATTGCGGTGAACATGATGTGGCCCATTCCATTGAAAAAGAATTGGCTCTTTTTAAAATCAAAGCATCGCCTACGGCTAAGGCCTTTGTCAATAAGCACAGCCGTAAATACCATGTCAAAATCGATGATGAGGGTGAAAATCATTTAATTCTGGAACAAACCGGTACCACCAATGAACTGGATGAATTTGAAGGATTGATCAAAAAATACGGTTTAGTGGAAATGGTACGCACTGGGAAAGTGCTGATGGCAAAGGGACGAGAACTTACGTAATGTTGTAGGGGCGATTATTAATCGCCCCTACGGGAACAAGGTATAATTTTAGGAAGTTCTTTGGGAGGTAAAATGACCTGTGCGACTTCAATATATTCCGGTGTATGTTCAATAGAAGTTACACGGCAACGGTCAGGATCAGCACTGGGATGGTCAATGCCTAAATATTGCGCAATGGCTGCCTTGAGAGCTTCCAATTCCAAATATAAAATAAATTGACGCTCTTGATCGGCATTTAAATTAAGGGCGGAAACTAGCATATAAAAATCTAAATCAAGGATCTCGATCAAAATTTTACCATGGCAAAAGGAAGATAACCCTGTTTGAGCACCGATTTCACCCGAACAAGTAATTTTGGC
>JAHFGE010000075.1 GCA_023247575.1 Candidatus Omnitrophota bacterium
TCGTTTACGGGTAATATCACCGCCATAACATTTGGCCGTGACATTTTTTCCAACAGGCTTGACTCTGGCGCTGGAGATAATACGCCAATCGGCCTGGGCTTGAATGCGCACTTCAAACAACTGCTGCGGAATTAAATCCTTAAGTTTGGTGACCAGGGCCTGACCTTTCTCGTAAGCGCGCTCTTTATGCACCATACAGGAGAAGGCATCGCAAGGTTCATCATTAATCAAAATCTCTAAACGCACAATCTGGGCCAGCGCATACCCTTTCAATTCATAATCAATGGAGCCATAACCACGCGTGGCTGATTTGATTAAATCATTAAAATCCACTATAACTTCCGAAAGCGGAATATCAAATAAAATTTTCATGCGATCGCTAACAAATTCGCTCTTTTGAAACAGGCCCCGTTTGCGTTTAGCCAACTCCATCACCTGATCCATGTAGGTCACGGGTGTAAAAATGGACACCGCTAACATGGGCTCTTCGATACGATTTATTTCAGAACCATTGGGTAAATCCGACGGGTTTTCTAATTCCATCACGCTGCCGTCACGTTTGATGATCCTGTATCCTACATTAGGAGTGGTTAAAATTAAATTAAGATCATATTCGCGTTCCAGACGCTCCTGTACGATTTCCATATGCAAGAGCCCTAAAAATCCGCACCGGAAACCATGGCCAAACGATTGAGATGTTTCTTGCTCATAAACAAAACTGGGGTCTGACAAACGTAGCTTATCAATGGCCTCCCGCAAAGGCGTGTAGTCTTTGGCATTGACCGGATAGACACCACAAAACACCAAAGGTTTTAACTGCCGATAGCCCTGCAAAGCTTGCGACGTAGGACGGGCCACTTCGGTCACTGTGTCTCCCACCCGAACTTCCTTGGGATCATGTAAATTGCAGGTCATATAGCCGACTTCTCCGGCACAAAGCCCTTTGACCGGCTGGATGTCAGGGACAAAAATACCGACCTCCTGCACCACGAATTCTTTGCCGACATTCATGAAACGGATTTTCATCTCTGGTTTGATGGCGCCTTCTAAAAGCCGGACATAGATGATAATGCCTTTATAAATGTCATATTTCATATCGAAAATCAGGGCCTTGAGCGGAGCCACAGGGTCACCCTCGGGCTCAGGAATAAAAGAGACAATCTTTTCAAAAAGTGAATCGATGTTGATACCCTCTTTGGCAGAAACCAATTGAATGTCTTCTTCTTTAAATTTGAAAATTTCTTTAAACTGGCGTTTGGCTTCGTCGATATCCGCATTGGCGATATCGATTTTATTAATGACAGGGAGAATTTCCAGATTGTTATCAATTGCTAGAGAGTAATTGGCAATGGTTTGGGATTCCACTCCTTGAGTGACATCCACCAGCAATAAGGCCCCTTCGCAGGCCCGCAGGGATTTTTCCACTTCATAAGTAAAATCTACATGGCCGGGGGTATCAATCAAATTAAAAATGTAGTCCTGGCCGTCTTTGGCTTTATAGTTTAAACGCACAGCCGAGGCTTTAATGGTGATACCCCGTTCACGCTCGAGATCCATATCATCGAGAATTTGGTTATGGAACTTGCGCTCATCAATGGCACCGGCAAACAGCAGAAGTCTGTCCGCTAATGTGCTTTTACCGTGGTCAATGTGGGCAATGATGGAAAAATTTCTAATATTGGTTTGATTCATACTATTAAAACTCTAAATCCTAAATTCTAAATTCTAAACAAATTCAAATGATCAAATGTTTTAATGACCAAAACGTCTTTGAATTTAGGTCATTTGAATTTCGATCATTGTTTAGGATTTAGAGTTTAGGATTTTACCTTAATATATTTCATAACCTTCTCTACTGTCTCTTCTAGTTTCAGACCAGTGGAATCAATGACAATGGCATCGTCAGCTTTTTTTAAAGGCCCCACCTTACGGGCAAAATCCTTCTGGTCGCGATCGTACATATCTTTTTTTAACTGATCCACATCCACATTCTTGCCAGCATCGCCAAGATCTTTTAACCTTCGGCGCACGCGCTCGTCAAAATCAGCATCCAAATAAAACTTATAATCGGCCTGAGGGAAAACTACAGTGCCCTGGTCGCGCCCGTCGGTGATCACGGAGCGTCGTTTGGCAATTGCTCGTTGCCAGCCCACCATGATTTCCCTGACCCCTGCGGCCCTGGCTGCATAAAAAGTGTTATTAGTGACCTCCGCACTGCGAATAGCTTTTTCCACATCTTCACCGTCTAAGGTCACGTGCAAGGATTTGTCCGGTATTTCTTTAAAATCAATAACTGTTTTTTTAGCTAATTCGGTCAAAGCTTTCTCATCTTCTAAATTAATCTTTAAACGCAACGCTTTAAGCGTCAAGGCCCGATACATGGCTCCGGTATCGAGATAAGAAGCGTCTAATCGACGGGCAAGACATTTAGCGACTGTGCTTTTACCAGCTCCGGCAGGACCATCGAGTGTGATAACGAAATGTTTAGCCATGAATACTTTCGCGTTTGGTTTTAGCGGCTTTAAAAATTTCTTCCAGGGTCTGCCCATCGAAAGAAATGATCGACTTGCGGATTAAAGACAATACCTTCACAGCTTCATCGAGGGATTTAAGCACATTTTTATGATTGGTCAAAGCAATGTCCCGCCAAATTTTCGGATCGGAAGCGGCAATGCGCGTCATATCGCGTAACCCCTGAGTGGCATACTCCAAAAATTGGTCAGGAATGGCCTTCATGATTCCAAACGCCGCCAAATGCGGCATATGGCTGATAAAAGCCATTACTTCATCATGCTCCTGGGGGGGCATCATTTTGACCTGTGCCCCCAGCTGTCCCCAAAAATGTTTAATCTTTTCCTTGGCTAACCGATTGGTTTTATCCGTCGGTGTCATAAGGCAGGGGGAATTTTCGTACAGTGCGGCACTGGCCGAGGCAGGCCCTTTTTTTTCGGAACCCACCAAAGGGTGCGACCCTACAAAAAGCACCGAATGATGCAGTACTTTTTCGGCCCGCTCTACGATCGCTACTTTAGCGCTTCCCAAATCCGTGACAATGCAGCCGCGATGATGTTCTTTTCCCAAAAGATCCAGAATTTCCAAAATTGTTTCTACCGGAGTAGCTAAGACAATAAGGTCAGCCCCCTGCAGACCTTTTTTTAAATCCAAAAAGCTTTCGTCAATAGCGCCAATATCCCTTGCTCCTCTTAAGGATATTTCATGATGGCCGATACCGACTACTTCTTTGACCAGGCCTTTTTTCTTCATGGCCAACCCCAAAGAAGCACCCATAAACCCAACGCCGACAATGGCCACCCGTCGAAAAAGCTGCCTGCGATTGAACATAAATCAAACCTCTCTCCCCACCGCCTGAGCGATCCGTTTGCAGACGGTCATCAGTTCCTCAAATTTATCTGGCATCAGCGATTGAGCACCGTCAGAAAGAGCCTCTTCCGGATTTTCATGCACTTCAATCATTAAACCATCGCAGCCGGCCGCCACCCCTGCCCGTGCGCCGGCAGCCACATATTCCCAGCTTCCGGTGCCATGGCTGGGATCGACAATCACCGGCAAGTGGGACAATCTCCTGGCTACGGCCACGGCATTGATATCCAAAGTGTTTCGAGTGGCTGTCTCGAAGGTGCGAATGCCGCGCTCGCAAAGCATGACTTCAAAATTGCCATTGGCCAGTAAATATTCCGCCGACATGAGCCATTCTTTGATGGTGGCGGACATCCCACGCTTGAGCATCACCGGTTTTTTACTGGTGCCCACTTCCTTGAGCAAAGAAAAATTCTGCACATTACGCGCCCCGATTTGCAAAATATCAACATAGCGAGCCACCAGTTCCACCTGACGAGTATCCATCACCTCTGAAATGGTACAGATACCGACTTCTTTCCCCACTCGCTGCAAAATTTGTAAACCTTCCTCTCCCAAACCTTGAAAATCATAGGGCGAAGTGCGCGGCTTAAAAGCTCCTCCCCGTAAAATGGTTGCTCCTAAGCCTTTCACTTTCTTGGCGATCGAAAGCAGAGAGTCATACCCTTCCACCGAACAGGGCCCCGCCATGACGACGATTTTCTTGCCGCCTACTGCCGTGTGATATGGCAGCTTAATGACGGTATCCTGTTTCTTAAACTCCCTGGAGACCAGCCGGTATGGAGCCAGGACTTGCATCACCTGCTCAACGCCGGGAAAAACTTCTAAGGGAATAACGCGTAGAGCATCCTCAGGACCGATAAAACCAATGACGGTGCGCTCCACTCCCCGAGAAATATTACTTTTTAACCCCAGCTTGGTGGCACGATTGACAATGTGCTGAATTTGAGCTTCCGTCGCATCCGAACGCAAAATAACAATCATTTTGCCTCCTTTAGTGTTTTAATAAACCTCTTATTCTCTGCCGCTGTTCCAATCGATACCCGAATATAATCCGACAAACCCCAGGCGGTCATATCGCGGACAATGACTCCCTTTTTCAAAAGGGCATTCGCCGTCGAAGCGGCATGATGAACCCTAATCAAAATAAAATTGGTAAAGCTCTCTTCGTAGTGTAGTCCCATTCTTTTTAAGGAGCAGTACAAAAATTGACGCTGGTCTTCTATTTCTTTGGCGATATGCCGATAATAACGCTGGTCTTTTAAGGCCGCCACAGCCGCCGCCTGGGCCAGAGAATTCACGTTAAAGGGTTCACGCAATCGATTTAATATGTCGATTGTCTGTGGCTGAGCGATGCCATAACCTATACGCAAACCAGCCAGGCCATACATTTTGGAAAACGTGCGCGTCACCATCACATTCGGATAGCTTTTCATTAATTGTAAACTATCCGGATAATCTTTCGCTCGCACATATTCGAAGTAGGCCTCGTCGATAAATATCAAGGTGCCCTTGTTAACAGTTTTCATAAAATCCGCGATCTGCTGGGCATTGATATAGGTGCCGGCCGGATTATCCGGGTTACCGATAAAAACAATCCTGATCCTGTCATTTAACTTGGCCTTTATGCCTTCCAAATCATAACGGAAATTTTTCAAAGGCACCTCATGAATTCTAGCACCCGTTAAACGACTGGCAATTTCATAAATCAAAAAAGAGGGTTTAGCGATGATCACTTCATCGTCCTTACCCGCAAAGGCCTTCACCGCCAATACGATAACCTCATCCGAGCCATTGCCAAAAATGAGCTGATTCTCATTGACTTTCAAACGCCTGGCCAAAGCCTGGCGCAAGAAGAAACAATCACCGTCGGGATAGCGGTTGACATCCCTCGCTGCTTTGTTGATCGCCGCAATCACGCCAGGTGAAGGCGGATAAGGATTCTCATTGGAAGCTAGCTTGATCACGCTTTTGAGGTTGAGCTCACGCTTGACTTCTTCAATGGGCTTGCCCGGCACATAAGGCTTAATATCAAAAATGTAAGGATTAGCAACTCTCATATTTTTAAGTATTTAGTACGGTTAAAGATAGAGCATTATAGAGGCAGGCAGGATACCTGTCAACGAGAGGATGTTTTGGGAATATTTAAAAAAAACCTTCCTTGTTAAGACGTTGGGCGATTTTATAGCTTTGGGGGGGGCGAATTTTGCGTAAAAATTTGTTCATATGATCCAAATGCTCAAGCTTCTTTTTGGAATCGAGGGCCATGTAGTCCAATAATTCCTGATCCAGGAATTCAGGAGTCTTTTTTCTTGGCATGTTTAAGCTCCTTAATACGGGTTAAGGCCTCAATATCAGTCAAATCCCTTTGACGTCCGGCATATGCTTTCATCTTAATAAGGTCTTCAATGGCCATCAAAGGCATTTTTAGGTCACCACCTTTAATTTTTTCCCGTCTCCGGTAGGCTTGTGAAAAATTCACCGGGTGCTCAATAACGACATCTAAATGCTCAGCTGGATTATCCGGATTGGCAACAAGAAATGCCCGCATATTCTTTTCTTTAATCCATTCGCGGCGCAATTGAGTTATGGCAAAATCTTCTATCTTTACCGGTATTCGTGGTTTAAGTCCAAGCTTTTTGGCCACAGCAATAAATTTCTTAATGTTAATATCAGTCATAGAAATAATAATGTCTAAATCCCCGGTGATACGATCATATCCATGTAAATTAACGGCCACACCACCTATGAGAAGATAGCGTACTTTTTGCCGTTGCAATTCTCTTAAAATACGCTCATAAAACATATCGATATTTATTTTACCCTGACTTTATGGAATTGCTATTAGATTCTTTAATACCCAAAAACCCTTTCAAATCATCCATAGGTGTAATATTAATAATCACCGGCACAAAACCAGGGGCATTCTGCAACTGCTGGAGCCCGCCAGGCTCAAGGCCTGGCGAGGTCTCGCCACCCCGATTTGATGGGGTGGCGGACATGGCGGGGTTGAACCTGAAAGGTTCACCCTGAGCGATCCCGTCAGGGCGAGTCGAAGGGCTACCATATTTAATTTCCAAAGACGTTTTATCCTGACCTAGCGTGCCATGCCTGGCCAGGACGGTCAAGTCGATACCGCCTGAAGCTGATCCCCTGATATAAAGACTCCAGAGTTATAATCGTTGGGGATACCGGAGGCTTTAGAACAAAACCAGAATCCCTCTGTCCTTGTCCTGTTCAAACAGTTTAATGTCTGAGACGTTTTCTCTTAAGATTGATTCAATCAAGATTGTGGAACAATTTTCTTTTCTTATCCAAATCAATTTAGGTGGGGACCCAAACATTTCAATATAATCACTGAAATCAGAGTCTTTGGAAATAACGATAAACTGATTTTGGCGAGCAAACTCCCAGACCTGGCTATCGGAAGCCTTAGCAAGCCCGACATCCCCAACGTGTTTTGAGCCAACAAATAGTTTAGAAAGTTTTGTGACCAAATGCGGCGAAAGATTTTGATCAAATAAAAGTTTCACTTGGAATAGATAATCATCTGGTGTTTTTCACGATCGGCAGCATAGGCAAGGGCCGCCTGAATATCTTCTGCAGTCAGATAAGGAAAATCCTTCAAAATATCTTCTTTAGTCATACCTGAAGCCAAGTAATCAAGGACATCATAAACTGTAATTCTCATCCCCCGTATGCAGGGTTTCCCCCCACGCTGATTAGGGTCAAGTGTAATAATACCTTTATACGTCATTAGGGTTACCTCCGGAGATAAGTATAGCACGCTCTATCCCACCGTCAATCTTTCTTGCCCTTCATCTTTAATGCCCAAAAACTGATGTAAATTAGTCATCGGTGTAATATTGATAATCACCGGTGTGAACCCAGGGACGTTTTGCAATTGTTGTAACATAGCAGGATTGATGTTAAACTTAATTCCATCTTTGTCATCCCCGAATGCTTTTGTCGGGAATCCAGTTTTAATTTCCAAAGGCGTTTTATTGGCGGTCAAGTCGATACCGCCTTTCTCCCCCGTC
>JAHFGE010000076.1 GCA_023247575.1 Candidatus Omnitrophota bacterium
TTTGACTGCCATAATCAAATTAGGTTCTCCTGTTAAAGCCCCTGCTTCCCCATCATTGGCCACGAATAAATGCACCATCTTCATGAGGCGCCGCAATGATTTTAATTTTATATTAATCCATAAATTCATACTATCCAAGCCAATCAGTTCTGGCTTTTTCATCAAAGAGAGCAATTTCATCTGTACATCAGGATCAATATTGGCCAAAAATACATTGGGCAAATGCCTTTGGTGGTCGGCAATTTCCGGCACATACCTTCCAAGGACCCCGAGTTCGGTGGCCAGTGTCAAAGCTGTATTTAAATCCTTCTTCTGGTATTCTCCTCTCCAGCGAAATGTTCTTCCCTTGCCGATTTGCAATGAAGTTAGATCAATGTCTTTTCGTTTTAAAAAATCCAGGTGTCTCTGAGGAAAATCCTGACCAACCACGGCCACTAAATGCACTTGGGTAAACAATCGGGCACTCATGGCAAAATGTGCTGCTGATCCTCCCAGCATATCTTGCTTGACCCCCGAGGGAGTTTTAACGTGGTCAAGAGCGACCGTACCTAAGACAACCAAACTCATAAAATTTATTCTCCAATCATCTTAATCAAAACCCGTTTGTCCCGTTGGCCATCAAACTCACCGTAAAAAATTTGTTCCCATGGCCCAAAATCCAATTTGCCCTTGGTGATAGCCACCACGACTTCCCGTCCCATTACCTGACGTTTTAAATGGGCATCGGCATTATCTTCCCCGGTATTATTATGGCGATATTGAGAAACCGGATCATGCGGCGCAAGCTTTTCCAGCCATTGATCATAGTCCTGCAACAATCCGTTTTCATCGTCGTTGATATAGACACTGGCGGTAATATGCATGGCATTGGCCAGGCACAAACCCTCTTTGATGCCACTTTTATCAATGGCCGCTTGGACTTTATCTGTTATGTTGATGTAAGCTCGACGGGTTTTAGTATGAAACCAGAGTTCTTCACGATAAACCTTCATAATATCCTTTTAAGGTAATCCCTCACTCTGTTCGGGATAAATTCGCACTTATAAGTTACATCACTACGTTCTGTAACTTATGTGCTCATTTAAAAAACTTGTTTTATACCTAACCAGGTATTGGTGTCTTGTTTGGACTCTGCAATGGCATGAGCAATGTCTAAACGCACAATTACATTCTCTAAGAATGAACCTATGCTGATATGAAACCGTAAGCCAACTCCCACATCTTTATGAAAATGGGCATTATTATAGTCGGCATACCAGGCCCGCCCTGCATCAAAGAATACAGCTCCAGATATTTTTTTCAGGGTAAGCACATGGTCATAAGAGGACACGTGTAAGCCATCCAGCAAAGGAAAACGGCATTCGCTGCTGCCTAAAAGCGCATTGGCGCCTCGAATGATTTTACGATGAAAACCGCGCAGGCCATCCGGTCCTCCCAATTCAAATAAATTTTTATCGTCGGAAGACCCCCAACCATATTTAAGGCGATACGCCATTTTGCTCTGGCCAATAACGGGATGATAAAAACTACTGTCGATGCTGGCCCGGGTGAATGTTTGTGTGGCCCCGGCCCAGTGGCCGGAATTTTCCACTAACAAGTCGGCGGCATAACCTTGCCTGACATCGGGATGCGGCCCGGCGCGGTCTAAATGCAAAGCTGCTCCCACAATCGCCTCGTTATGTTGCAAGTAAGAGATGTCCCGAATATTTTCTCCCATAAGAAAGGAACCCTCGGGAGTACGATTACGAATGGCATAGACGGTCACATGATCATTAATATCCGTAAGGCTGTAGGGTTTCGGCCATAATTCTTGACGAATATAAACTTTCTGACTGTTTAAATTATCTTCCCCATCATCGTAGTCTGCTCTTTGCATAAGCTCCACCCCGAAAGTGGTTTGGGATTGTAAGACATTGTCAATCTCAAACCCCTCGCGAGTAGTTTGAATTCCATCCCCCAGACTATAACCAGTCTGGGCATACACATCGTAGTCATAAGGTTTTTTGAATGAAGTTTTAATCCCTACCCCATCCTCAATGGTAGGGCCAGTAACCCAGTTATATCCATCATCCGGCAGGAATACCGACAGATCATAGAGAGGATGATACAGAGGGACGAACTTTGTATTGATCTTACGTGGAAGACTGTTATTGACACGATTGACGTCCAGCAGATTCTGTTTAGCATCCAACACGACAGATTTGATGGGCTTAGCCGAAGGGGCCGTTAAAATATCCCGTTCATGCACCCCGTCCCAAACCATGTGGTCGCCGGTACCGTCTTTATAACGGATGTCCACATCCGTAGGCATTTGTACACCGCCCCGTCGAGAAACAAAAATCGAACTGTCTTTGATGCGGCCTACTCTTACATCCAGAGTTTTGGTGGTATAAAGCCACTGGTCAAAAAATGTTGTTAAATCTTGGCGGCTCTCTTGCCCAGCAATACGCTTGAAGTCCTCAATGTCTAAATTCTTAAAACTACTCTCGGCAAAAATTCTGCGGAAGATACGTTCAAAGGCGTCATCGCCGACCACAACTTTGAACATCTGTAACACCCTGGAGCCCTTGCCATAAGTGAAGGTAAAAATGCTGCTAGGTTCCCTAAAGCTGGAAAGCTTATCAATAACTGGTTCCTCAAAATCGACACGGGAAGATAATTTATAACGGATATCCTGGGCCCGCCTAAAGGTAAGTTCTGGCAATAAAAATTTGGCCCATCGAGGGAGTATGACGACACCGGCATCAGGACCATATTTATCGGCAATGTATTCCATATCAAAATAGGAATTGAAGCCCTCTTCTAGCCACATTTGAGTGTAATCATTAACGCCGATCAAATTATAAAACCATTGGTGACCGGTTTCGTGAGATATCAAAAAATCAAAATAACGGTCCAGGAATCGAGGCAATTCAAAAACCCGTGTATCGATAAAACTCATGTTCGACATTTGTTCGCCGCCATAAGCCAAATAGACAGGAGCAATGCTGAATGTTTTATAAGGATAAGGGCCGAAGCGTTTGCTGTAATAAGCCATTAAGTCCTGAGCATCTTTAGCCGCCAGTTTAGCATGATCAAGATTTCCAGCCAGGTAGTAGACCTTAAAGGTAATGCCGTCTTTATCTTCCTCATAAAGATGATAACTGGGGCTGATGGCCAGAGAAAATTCTCGAATGGGTTTAGCAGATTCAATGTGCACCCTTTTGTTGTTTCCTTCCACAGTTTCCTGAATCAAATCACCGGAATGAATGACAGTGTCTACGGCGGGCACTGTTATATCTACCGTATAGTAGGAGCTTTCCGAGAAAAAGGGCCTGTGAAAAGGATAGAAAGGGGTTTTATTCCACCCCTGAGGCCCCAACACCGAAAGAATGGGATACCATCGTGACAGAGCCATGATGTCCCGATACCATCCGAAACGGCCAAAAGAGTGCGGTATGTTTAAATGATAATCCATAGCCACCGTTGTACTGGCCCCCGGTGCCAAAGGAGTTCTAAGAGCAATCTTTAAAAGCGTTTTATCTTTACCTTCAAAAGTAAAAAGGGTGTCCGCAGAATCAACTTGAAGACGTGTGATTTGAAATTTACTTTCTGTAAATCCCCGAGGAGGCTCTACTTTAAAATAGCTGGCGTAACGTAACATAAAGGCCCGCTCCACCGACGTGTATTGGCGATTGGAGTAAACATGAAAATAGATCTCGTCAATAGGGTGGCTGAAGGTATTGATCAATGTCACTGTCTGGCTGGCGGTGATTGTTTTTAAGGTGGTGTCGATGGTGGCCTGAATCTGATACTTGGGCAGTTCACTGACACTTGGAAGCGTGGAATCGGCCGATGCTAAAGAGGCCCAAACCAACAAAAACACAATGCCAATGGCAATTTTGGTTGTTTTTCTTTTTCTCTCAAGCTGCGCTAAAAATTCCTGCACCTGTTCGTCTTTCAGAAGAGTTCCCAAATCGGGATCCTCCCGCAAATGTTTGAAATCATTATAACCCAGACCAATGGCTTTTGACAAGGCAGACCAAGCCAAGCGGCTCTGGTTTAAAAGCGCGTAAGAACAAGCTAGATTGTAAAAAACAACTGGGTCATCGGGACGCAAACGCGCCAGTTTTAAATCAACTTCCAGTCCCTTTTGCCAAAAACCAGCCTTGGTGTAAAGATTACCGATGGCCGCCAGGGCTTCGATAAAATTTGGCGTCTCTTGAAGAATATTCTCATAAAAGGCGATTTCAAAGTCAAGGTCATCTTTTTTTCTAAAAATTTTTTGAGCATGTTCTTTACGCATGCGCCACCACTTTCTATCCTCACTTTTTCTTCAAGTACTTCTCAATGCGAACGACGGCTTGCTTAAGATTTTCATAACTGGATGCATAGGAGATGCGTACATGGCCGCCACCACAGCGGCCAAAGGCGACCCCTGGCACCAGAGCCACTTTCTGTTGCTGCAACAGATTTCTGGCAAAATTGATCGAACTTTCTCCCGTCGATTTAATGGAGGGGAAAACGTAAAAAGCCCCCTGGGGTTTATGGCAAATAAGCCCTAAATTATTCAATGCTTCGACGATAAAATCACGACGTCTGATATATTCTTTCTTCATGGCGACCGTATCTCTGGGGCTATTTTTAAGAGCTTCCACGGCGGCCATTTGTCCCGTAATGGGAGCACAAAGAATGGTGTACTGATGAATCTTGGTCATGGCGCTGATAATATCTTTGGGACCGCAAGCATAGCCCAAGCGAAAACCGGTCATCGCATACGATTTGGAAAAACCATTCAGATACACAACTCTATTTTTCATGTCCGGGAAAGCCGCCAGCGGCGTATGGTCAAAATCATAGGTGAGCTCATCATAAATCTCATCACTGATGACAAGTAAATGGTGTTTCTTAATAACATTGGCGATGGCCCCTAATTCTTTCTTAGTATAAGAAGCCCCTGTGGGGTTACAGGGATAGTTGAGTAAAATACCTTTGACGGACTTGGTGATGGCGGATTCAATTTGCTCAGGCGTCACTTTAAAACCGTTTTTAATAAAAGTGGGCAGGAATACTGGTTGGCCGCCTGCCAATTCCACCACCGGGCCATAAGCTACATAGGAAGGCTCAGGGATCAAAATCTTATCGCCGTTATTAAGAATAGCGCGCATGGCCAGATCCAGTCCTTCGCTTACCCCCACCGTAATGAGCGTCTCTTCTTCAGGGTCATACGATAGACCGTGGCGTTTTTTAAGAAACCCACCAATTTCCCGGCGAAGCTCTGGCATGCCTTTATTGGACGTATAAGAAGTAAACCCCTGTTCGAGGGATTGGATGGCACACTCCCGCACATGCCAGGGCGTGACAAAGTCAGGCTCCCCCACGCCGAGGGAGATGACGTCCTTCATCCCTAAAACTAAATCAAAAAAGGCCCTGATTCCTGACGGGGCTAAATCGTCTACTTTTTTAGAAATGCGCATTGAAAATCCTTAATACGAAATATTTTGCCGACGTTCGTGCCTGGGCTGCTTGAGAATCTGCCCTTCTTCTTTATACTTTCTCAGTAGAAAATGCGTGGCTGTCTGACGCACATTAGGCATGGAAGAAAGTTTGGCCGCCACAAAATCAGCCACGGTCTGAATATTGTTTCCCTCCACAATAACCAATAAATCATACCCACCCGAAACCAAATAACAGCTTTTGACTTCCGGGAACTCATAAATTCGCTGAGCCACATTGTCAAAGCCTACATCTTTTTGCGGAACAATCGACACTTCAATCAAAGCTCTGACCGCTACAGAAGTATTGACGGCTGTTTTACGCATAGGAGCACTCCTTTTCGTAACTTAAAATCACAACTTCTCTAATTAATAGTTGGCTAAACTGTTACATTATAGGACGAAGATTATTCTACAGCAAGGGGGGAAAGGGGATTTTACAAAAAGCAGGATTTAATCCCCATAAGAGAGTTAGTTATAAAAATGGTGTCTGCTTTTTGAATCTCGCCAACAGTCACATTCCTCTCCTGAAAAGGGATTTTCAATCGGTGAGCATATTGGATCACCTGTTGGCGGGTGATGCCATTCAAACACCCGCTGGATAATGGTGGAGTGTAAAGCTTTCCCTTTTTAACCCAAAATACATTGGCCCGGCTGGCTTCAAAAATATAACCCCGCGCATTGACCAATAGAGCTTCATCAAAACCTTGAGCCCTTGCCCGACGGTAGCCTTGGAAAAACAAATGATAATCTAAAGATTTTATGTTGGCAAAACGAGAACTGGCGGGCCTGTGAGTTTTTATGACACAAACTTTAAATATTTTCTTGGGTGCCATAGTATATTTTAACGCCATGACAGCGGTATGTTTGTGTCTTCCTTCCCGCCAGGCTACAATGCGAACCCGCGCCACAAGAAAACCGTTAGCCTTGACGACCTGAGTAATCATTTGAGAGGAAACTTGCGCTCCTTTAAACCCGTGGTGAAGACGCTGTAAATGCTGCGGTACATCGAAGACTTTACCATCTACTGCCAGCATGGTTTCAAACACACCCTTGGCCTTAAACACGCCGGGAGTAAAAGCCTCCAGGGCTTTTCGGTTGACCTTAACAAACTTACCATCGATGTACATGGTGGATTGTTTTTTCATGCTTTAAAAACCCTTCGCAAAGCCTCGGTCATGGCCTGGGCTTTGACAATGGTTTCCTCATACTCTTGTTGGGGCTTGGAATCCGCCACAATGCCGCCACCGACGTAAAAAGAAATTTGGTCTTTTTCTAAAAACAACGTGCGTATCAAAACATTAAAATCCATGTCCCCGTTAAAGCCTATATACCCTAAAGCTCCGGTGTATAAATGCCGAGGAGCTTTTTCAAGTGAGCGAATAATCTTCATGGCTTCGATTTTAGGGCAACCGGTCACCGAGCCGCTGGGAAAAGTAGCTTTCAGCAAATCGAATGGGTCGAATTTTTTGTGTAAATGCCCTTCCACCGTCGAGGTGGCCTGAAACACAGTTGCATACTCTTCGATGGTGCGCATGTCTTTGACATACACACTGCCATAGCGGCAAACCCGGCCTAAATCATTGCGCTCTAAATCAGTGACCATCAATAACTCCGCCTTTTCCTTGGCGCTGTCGATGAGTTCCTGTCTATTGCGCTCGTCCTGGGATGGAGTTTTGCCGCGAGGCCTGGTCCCTTTCATGGGCCGCACCTGAGCCACCCCCTGACTGAGCTTCAGGAATCTTTCCGGGGAAGAGCTTAAAATCGTCCTGTGACCGTCGTCTAAATAAGCACTGAAAGCCGACGGAGACAGCTCTCGTAAATGACAATAGATATCAACAGGATGGGCATACTGCTGCCAAT
>JAHFGE010000077.1 GCA_023247575.1 Candidatus Omnitrophota bacterium
AGACGGAAGTTGAATACGAGGCTTTATTGTGGCTGGCCCAATATTATTTAAAAAGCGCAGACTATGCTCAAGCTATGGATTTTTATCAACAGATTGCTGACCGTTTTTCTGACCATGGTGGTATCGATGAGGTTCATTATGAAATGGGGCAGGCCTATGAAATTCAGAGAGCGTATGATCAAGCCTTGGTTCAATATAAAAAAATCTCTCCTCAGGATGGGGAGCTTGATGCAAAAGTAAAATTGGCCATTGCCGGGATTTTTGCCAAGGAATTCGATATGATCAAGGCCGCGCAAGCCTATGAAAGTATTGCGGCGACGTCTCCGGAATTAGGCCGGGAAGCCTATTTAAGATTGGCCCAGCTTTATCGCAATAATCAAAGTTATGAGAAAGAAATAGAATGCTATCAAAAAGCTTTGCAATTACCGGCTACGAAAGACCAGGTCAATAATCCGGAATTATTGTTTGACATCGCTGATACCTATGATGTTATGGAACGTTGGGATAATGCGGTGGGAAATTATTTAAAAATCCCTGCCCAATATCCTCATCAGTTAGATTGGGTCGTGAAAGCTTATTTAAGAGTGGCTAAGATTTTTGAAGACCGTAAAGACTGGGGCGGGGCTCGCGTTACTTATCAGAAAATCATTCAACTGAACAGGGAAGAGTCCAAATTTGCGCAAGAACGATTGGACGTTATTAATGGTTCGACTCGACCCGCCAAAGGCGGGTCTCGCTCACCACTTACGGAACAGTAGAATAACCCTGCCTCGCACCGAGTGCCTTTATCAAACTGCTCGGCACGAGGTGAGCGAACGACGAGCTTTAGCGAGGAGTGAGTCGAAGGGTTCTACCGGAGGGAACAAAAAATGATAGTCGTTGTTTTTAACTTATGGCAATTGATTTTAAAGGGCGGCCCTTTGATGTGGCCTATCCTTCTCTTGTCGGTGGCGGCCTTGGGCGTGGCAGCTGAAAAAATAGTTTATTTATCAAAGGCTCAGAAGCTGTTAAAGGCCCATCAGACTCATCTGATGCGTTCTTTGCAGCAAGATAGTATTAAACATACAGTGAGTTTATGTGAATCTTATGACAGTTCGTTTAGCCGTATTTTTAAAGCAGCGTTGTTAAAGTTCGGGAATTCCGCAGAAGTCATTAAAGCAGGCATGGAAGAAATATTTGTTTATGAGGTGCGTAGATTTCAAGAACGCATGAATATTTTAGCTTTTGCCATCAATGCGTCCGTATTAATGGGATTATTGGGAACTGTGGTGGGTTTAACTGTTGTTTTTCATTCGGCTCAGATTCGTTCCAATCTTCTTAACCCGTTAAGTATAGGGGATATGGCCCAGGGTATATGGCAGGCCTTGTTTACGACTGTAGCCGGCCTTATGGTCTGTGTTTTAAGTTTTTCCGCCTATAGCTTTTGTATGTCGAGGATCAATGATATCACTGCCGATTTACAAATGGCCATGGCCAAAACGGTTCATATCCTGGTACAATTGGCTGAATTAAATGATGCCGTATAACAAAGAATTTATGAAGCCTTTTCATCCCATTTTAGCCGTTGCCTTCCTTAACTTATTTTTATTGCTATTTTTATTGCTTATTTTTTGCTCGTCGTTAGCTAAGCCTGCCGGTTTTGAAATACGCATGCCCCGCGCCGTAATCTCGGAAGGGTTGGAAAATAATCAGGCCATCACGATCACGTCAGAGAATGTCTTATATTTTAACGGAAAAGTAGTAACTTTAAATGAGCTAAAAAAAGATTTATCTAAGGCTGTTTTTAAACCACAGAATATTTTTATTCACGCTCATCGGCATTCTTCGATGGGGAGGATTATGGATGTTTGGGACTTATGCCGGGCCTTGGGCAGCAGCCATGTTCACATTGTAGCCGGTGAGGAAAACTAGACGTTATCTGTGTTAGAACCCTAAAGGCTTATGCGTTATTTTTTGATTTCCATTTTATTACATGTGATGGTTATCAGTTTTTGCTGGGTAGGGTTTTCTGTGCCAATAGGCCGAGACCAGAATTCATTTACCTATTTGGGGACATTGTCGACTATAGGGCAAACCCCCAGTAGGGGCGTATTGTGCTTCGACTCTTCTCAGCATGGTTCGAAGCATGGTGAGTGCGCCGAACCACAATACGCCCCTACCAAAGATTTTGGCACTGTTGAAGAATCCGCTGCTTATTTTACACCATGGCTGAAGATGAGGGAGGTGGGGAAACCACATGTTCATCTGGGACTTTAGTGCCATTTTCGCTGTCATTTTAATTTTTGGTGTTGGGATTGTCTTAACCTTATGGATCATTTATACTTTAAATAGGCAGCGGCAGCAAAGTGGTGAGGTCATTGCGGATTTTCTTCGGCATTGCCATTATTGTAGTTATATATATTTAGATTATCGAAAGCGTGTTCCTTGCCGCTGTCCAAGGTGCAAGAGCTATCATGATTAAATATAAAGATAAATCGGGGGTATTACTGGTAGTCGTTTTGATCATTGTTATGGTCATGATGGTCTTGAGTGTAACTATTGTTTCCCAAAGTATGAGCCAGAGCAGAGGCAGCAGGTATCAGGCTGATCAAATCGTGGCCGAACAGTGGGCCAAGGGTGTATTTTGGCAGCAGTATAGTGCCGGCAATTTTTCCGCTACTACTCAACAATTCAACCTTAATAACCATACATATACCTGTACCACTAATCCTAATAGCCTACCTCAAGTTACCGTCAGTTGTTCCTATTAATTTTTTTATATTATATTGACAAGGCCTAGAGGCTATAGTCTAATAAAAACTACTATGTTGGAATCTGTGAAGATAGGTCTTTTTTTAAACGATGACAAAGTTACTTTGGTGGAATCAGATCATAATAAGCCGCAAAAAATTGTTTCTGCCACGGTAACATCTTCGACAGACACCCCCTTTCCTTCCGATCTTAGCGAAGAAATACCATTCGTTGCCCTTTTACAGAAGCTATTGAGAGATAATAAGATTAACCCTGGCCCTGCCGGTATATCCATTCCTGCCAAAGAAGTGCTTTTGCGTACTTTTGTACTTCCCTGGATGTCTTCGACTGAAGCCAATCAGGCCATTGCTTTTGAAGCTAAAAAATATGTGCCATTTGATCTAAGCGATTTAAGTTACACGTATCATTCTATGACATGGGTAGAGAATAACAGAAAATTACTGTGGGTTATTTTTTATGCAATCCGCAAACAAACATTGGAAAAATACGATCGCCTTTTAAAGCAAATCGGCTGCAAACCTACCCTTTATGAGCCGTCACCAGTGAGCTTAGCCAAAGAGCTTATTATTAAAAAGCATTTACGATTGAGTCAAAAAACCATTGCGGTCATCCATGTCCATGAGCAGTATGGACAGATCATTTTTTATGAAAAGGGGATTGCTTACTTTTTACGTGAGTTTACTTTACCCTTATCTACGGGGAATAAACCTCAGTCAATCGATACCTATCTTGTGAATGAAGCCAGTAAGTCGTTTGATTATTACAGTAGACAATTTTCGAAACAAAAGGCAGAAGAAGTGTTATTGTTTTTAACTACCCCCGATCGAAAATTAGCAGCTATTTTAGCGCAAGAGTTATCTGTCAAAGTTAAGATGGTTGAGCCCATCACGATGGTGGGGTCCCAGAGATTGACCGGATTAGACTCCTTTTATGCTTGCGGCGTGTCTCTAAAAAATTCTCCTTTGCGCTCAGTGTCATTTAATTTTTTAAAGGATAAGTCTTTTGAGTCTGCTTCGTTGGTATCCTGGAATATTGTTGAACTAGTGCCCGCCCTAAAAACCGCTGTCATTTCCATCCTGGTTTTGGCGGTGATTTTTATGGGTGGCCAATGGCAATTAAAAGGCAATGAAAAACAACTCCATAGTTTATTTTTAAATCAGGGGGCATTGGCTTCTGTCCCTGTTGATCAAATACAGGCACAAATGGGGCAGAATCAAGTAAAACTTGATGAATATAAAAAAATACCCGTTCGCACTCACTTGACTCCTTCATTAATCCGCATCACTAGGGCTTTGCCTTCCGGTGTTTGGTTAAAGGCTCTGAGAATTCACTATAATTCTGCCGGACAAATTGTTTTAAATTTAGACGGCTATGTGTCTTCTCAGGATTTCAATGCTCAGGTAAAAATAGTTAATGAAGTGTTATCAAATTTAAAGGTCGATAAAGTTTTATCTTTAAGCAATTTACAAATAACAATGACACAAAAAGAAATAGTCAATAACCATGCGGTCCTTTATTTTAGAATGGAGAGTTCTTAAACTTTATCCGCCTTCGCAGAAGACCACGGGCTTGCCCGTAGATGAATGCGGGTTTAGTGCTTCGGCGGATAACCCTGCGAAGCTGTAACGTGAAAACATTACAGCGAAGCAGGGTATAACAGAAAGGTACCACGGGCTTGCCCGTGGGGCTCCATGTCTGACTTGTTGAAATTAAGTTTGTTTGGAGTGGATTTAGGTCAATGGCTGGCTCCATTAGCCGGTAAAAAAAGTGTTTTATTGATGGGGGCAGTTGTGGTTGCCGCTTCAATAGTAGCTATGGTTTTATTCAAATCCAATACTGATCAGTTGGCCCGTTATCGTCATCAGATTCAACAGGCTCATTCTAAAATAAATTTGATTAATCAGTACAAGACTTCTACACAAGAGTTACAACAATGGACACCTGTTTCATCTCAACCACCGCTACCTAGTGAAATGTTCGTTAACCAGTTGATAGATTACGCAACGCAAAATCATATTGATGTCACTAATTTTCTTCCAAAACCGACGGAAAATAAAAATTTTTACGATACAGCGTCTGTGAGTTTAAGCGTTCATGCCAACAATTTTAAAAATTTAATTGCCTTTATGCATACAGTGGAAGTATCCCCGTATTTTTTTAGAATAGAATCTTGGGCAGGGGAATCCCATGGTTCTGATACCGTCGATTGCAAAATGGATATTAATTACATTCAGGTTAAAATATGATACGTTTTTTATTGATCATTTTTGCAGGATTTTTAATAGTTACGCTGGCCATGGCCCAGCAAAAAGAAACTCCTGTTAGAAATCCTTTTGCATCACCTTTTAAGCCAGTGACAACAATTAAAAAGCCTCTTCGGATTCCGGTCGTGGTGCGCCAGATGACTCCAACACCCAAACCACCGTCACCCATAGATGTAAAAACTTTAGGTTTGAAACTCAACGGTGTGGTTTGGGGCACTGGGCGGCCGCAGGCCATCATTAATGACCAGGTCGTGGAGGTGGGTGATACTATTGGCGAAGCAAAGGTGATCGCTATTGGTGTGCAAGGGGTGGGGCTTCAATACAAAGGTCAAACATTGACTTTGAAACGAGAGGGAATATAAATAGCGGGGAGAAAACCATGATCTTCACTAGGATAAGATTATTGTTCATTGGGTTGGTGTCCGCATCCATTGTCTGTTCATCCGGTGGGCTTGCCTGGGCAGCCAGCGAGGATATTGAGAGTCGTTTTATTTATTCTGATTATTCTAAGACGATCTCCATGGATTTTAAGAATGCTTCTTTAAACGATATATTAAAAATTTTTTCTCAACAATCGGGTATGAATTTTATTGCCGCCCAGGATGTATCTAAGATGAACCTTACCTTGTTCCTTGATAAGGTTCCTGTTGAGGAGGCTCTGCAGAAAATTTTGGATGCCAATGGTTTGACCTATGAAATGGCCCCGGGAAGCAATGTATTTATTGTAAAATCTAAACCACAGGGCGTCACGATTACCAAGATTTATACTTTGAAATATGCGACCATAGCAAGTTCCCTTTTGAATGGTGCTAAAGCCCCATCGGCAACGATTTCTAGTGTGGTCAAGGGGGTATTATCCAAAGACGGCAAATTGCAGGAAGATTCACGCACCAATAGTTTTATTATCTCCGATGTCCCCGAGCGGTTTCCCATCATTGAAGAGACGATTGCCAGGCTCGATGTGCCGGTTGTGCAAATTCTTATTGAAGTGGAAATGCTGGATGTTTCTAAAGGGACGGCGGATCAAATGGGGATATCTTATGGTGTAACGGGTAAACCCCTTTTGAGTTTCACAGGAGCCACACGTCAGGTACTTTACCCTTTCAACCAGAATATGCTCATCCAAAAAGCTGGAGGCGTATTTTCATCGTCATCATCCTCTTCATCATCGTCTTCATCAACGACTTCTTCAGCTATTTCGGTTCCTTCTTTGTCCTATACAGCTGGTCTCGTTGATGCCTCAGGCATGGCAGCGGCCCTGGATTTTTTGAGAACACAAACGGATACACGTAGTTTAGCCAGACCGAGAATATTGACACTGAATAACCAGTCGGCGCATATTGAAATTTCTACTGATGAAGCCACTAACATACAGACTCAAACGACTTCGGTGGGTACTACGGGAGCTCAGACATCCGTCAACGTAGAGAGGCATACCACCGGCGTTATCTTAGACGTGACGCCTCAAGCTAATGTGGCCGTGGGGGACATTGTTATGGTGGTTGTTCCTAAGGTGATTGAGGCTAAAGCGGGAGCTCTGGTTGCTGGGACTCCGCCTCAGCCTGTGAAAGATGTGGAAACTCGTACCTCCAATACAATTTTGAAAGTCAAAAATGGGCAAACTATTATTTTGGGGGGACTATTACGTACGCAGGTTGCAAATACAGTAAGCAAATTACCTATTCTGGGAGACTTGCCTGTGGTGGGAGCCGCATTTCGCCATAAATTCAAAACCAACACTGATCGGGAATTGATTATTTTTATCACTCCGCATATCCTGGATGATAAACTAAGACAGAAGTCAGCGATAAACACTCGTTTTAACCGCGAGGTTCGCCAACCCGGGAACGGACAACATGGTGCATCAAAGACTTGGTGAAATTCTCATTAAGCAGGGCCTGATTACCGAAAGTCAGTTGCAGGAGGCCATCAATGCGCAAAAAACGCAAAAGGGGCGCATAGGGGAAATTCTGTTGAAGTTAGGTATGATTACCGAGAAGGATTTGGCTTCTGCTTTGGGTACACAGTTGCTGATTCCGTATGCTTCTTCCATGGCTGGCCTGCTTAAACCTCGAACTGACCAGGAACTG
>JAHFGE010000016.1 GCA_023247575.1 Candidatus Omnitrophota bacterium
TCGGCCAGGTTTAAACGCCAACCTTGAGTGGTCTGGGAAATGACAATGCGAATATTTTGAAAAACATGCTCGTCGTTAACCAGCACATGAACAAGGGCTACTTGACGGCTTTGATCATACAGGAGGTCTTTAAAAACAACCGCGATGCCCTGCTGCGAATATTCTTCCAAATGAAAACGCTGCGGATTAAAATGATTCAGCGTGTAATGTTTCAAGACTCCCTCCTTTTTTTCTACAATATCGATAGCCTTTCTCTTCGTCAAGAGAAGCTGGAAAAATTCGCTTTGCCCCTCTTGCACCCATTTACGTTCAAATTTGGTGTCATAGGCGGCCGCAATGCGATTGAATTGGACCTCAAAGCCGGTGCCAGTCAACTGTTCCTGAATCCAAAGTATAAAGGGGTAATGATCACTCACAATTTTAAGCGTTCCACCGTCGAGTAATCGATTATTCACCAGTCTTAAAAAATCCACGGTGAAAAGCCGGTGTTTGGTATCTGATTTTTTCGGCCACGGCGGAGGGTATAAACAATGAATAGTGCGAATGGTTTGCGGGGCAAACAGATACTGGAATGCCGGCCGCACATCCATACGCAGCACACGCACGTTATCTGGCTGCACTCGGCTTAGTTTGCGTAAGGTCTTACTGATACGATCACAATATTCTTCCAGAGCAACGAAGTTCGTATCGGGATGATCCTGGGCCAACCGAGCCAGATATTCGCCATTGCCAGGGCCGATTTCAACTTCTAATGGATTTTGGTTGCCAAAAATTTTTTCCCAAGCCGTAGGATGTAGTAGCTGCCGGTAATCCAAGAAAGGTTTTAACGAAATATAGAAAGGCTTCATGAAGAGCTGTGTGCACGCGGACTTTTAAGGTAGTCTTCTCATAGATTGAATTATTCTAATGAAAACTATCGACAACAGCAATGAATTTCATTACAGTAATTTTCATGCCCCCTATCGAGAACCTCCTATTTGCTGCTGGCATTCTCCTGTTATTAAGCGTCATTTTAAGCAAGGCCTCAGATAGGTTTGGCATCCCTTCTCTTTTATTTTTCCTCATCATAGGCATGCTGGCCGGCTCCGAGGGTTTGGGCGGCATTTATTTCAACAATGCTTTTGCCGCTGAGTCCATGGGTGTCGTAGCCCTCATATTTATCCTTTTTGCCGGAGGTTTTGACACGGCTGTCAAGGACATTCGCCATATTTTGGTTTCTGGGGTCATCCTGTCAACGTTGGGCGTGGTGCTGACGACTCTGGTAGTGGCACTCGCGGCCGTGCATTGGTTAAAATTTTCCTGGGTCGAAGGTCTTCTGCTGGGGTCCATAGTCTCCTCGACGGATGCAGCGGCCGTCTTTGGGGTGCTGCGCACGCATAAAGCCAGTTTACGCGGAAAATTGCAGCCGCTTCTCGAACTCGAATCCGGCAGCAATGATCCCATGGGCGTTTTCTTAACCATCAGTATCATCAGCCTTATCAAAAACCCTCATATTCCGCCGGTACAATTCCTGCCGTCTTTTGCCATTAACATCGCTTTAGGGGCCATCGTTGGTTGGCTGTTTGGACGCGGCACAATCATTATTATTAATCGTCTAAAGTTAATGTATGAAGGTCTCTACCCCGCCCTGCTTTTCGGCCTCATTTTTCTAACCTATACGGCGGCTTATTTTATTAAAGGCAATGGGTTTTTGGCCGTTTATGTGGCAGGTCTGCTGGTTGGCAATGCCAATCTCATTCATAAAAAGTCTCTCAAGAGTTTCTTAGAAGGGTTTGCATGGTTCATGCAGATTGCCATGTTTTTGACTCTTGGCCTTTTGGTATTTCCTTCTCATATCGTCCCTATTCTCGGCACCGGCCTTTTGATTTCGCTAATTCTCATGTTTATTGCCAGGCCTTTAAGCGTATGGATTTGTTTATTATTCTCCAAATTCAACTGGCAAGAAAGAACTATGGTGTCCTGGGTAGGTTTACGCGGGGCAGTGTCGATTATCCTGGCCACCTTCCCTTTATTGGCCGGTATCCCCAAGGCGGAAATGATATTTAATATCGTATTTTTTATTGTACTGACTTCCATCCTTATCCAGGGAACAAGCGTAGCTGCGGTGGCTCGCTGGCTTCAGGTGGATGCTCCGGCCAAACGCCAATTGGATCAGCCCATCGAACTGACTCACCGTAAACTGATCCAAGCCCAATTGGAAGACGTGATTGTTCCTTTTGGTTCCCCGGCTTCAGGCCATTCCATCGTCGAGCTGAGTTTACCTGCACAATCGCTGATTGTACTTGTCTGTCGCAATGAAAAGTTTTCTATTCCCAATGGCGCTACCGTCCTGCAGGAAGGCGACATCCTCTGGGTTTTAGCCAACAAGGCAGACTTAAAAAAATTAAATAAAATTTTGGGGCTATCTTAAAAGGCAGATTGGTAACGAAGGTCATTGGGCGGATAAAAACTGCTCGCCGGTGATTTGGGGGTCAAGAGATAGCTCGCTTTGCTTTGAGGATTATCTGATCAACAAAAACGATATAATCATTCACTTCTTTTTGAGTAATTGTAGCGCTGGCATCATAAAGGTCTCGATTACGCTTCATACGCATAACATTGCCAATTGTAAAGATATCCGGATCACCCAACATTTCACTTAACTTGTTTAAAATTTTAACATGATGGCCCATAATACCTCTGACTTTCACCCCGCCCTTTTTTGCTAAGACAGCCATACCGATTTTGATCAAGGCCTGGTAACAATAAGTGAATTTAACTTCTCTAAATTGATCTTTTCGGGCGATATTTAAATCACGAACCGCACTTTCAACATAACGATTAATTTGGGCAGGAGTAAATTTAAATTTCTGGAAATATTCTTGTTCAAAAGAACTCATATAAGCTTCACACTTTTCTTTGCCTCAATAGATTTTAAAAGAGGACTGTCCTTTTTTTTGCCATTATATTCTCGAGGTGACATACTCACCACATTAATATCCCTCCCAACGGCTTTTTGAATTTGGGAGACCGACTTTTGAAGCTCTACGGTATTATGGCCCCCAACAACCAGTAAATCAATATCACTGTGAGAATCCATCTGGTTTTGCGCATAAGACCCAAAAATGACCGCTTTTTTAATATGAGGAATGTTTTTAAGGGCGGTTTTTAGAATATGTTCAAAACCTATGGTTTTTAAGATAATGGTTTTGTATTCTTTAATTAAAGGAAAATTCGCATTTAATGAATAATACCGTTGCTTTCCCTGCCAACGACTTTTTAGAATACCTTCTCTTTCAAGCTCCAGCAGTTTACGGGTAAGATTACCGCTTTCTAAATGAAGAATGCGGGCGAGGTCACTGATGTAGCTTTCAGCCCCCTGTTGAAGCATGAAATAATTTAATATTTTTTGAGATATTTTCGATCGCAGACTAAGCATAATTTTTTCTTACTGTATGATTTTACAGTGATTACTGTAATTTATTACAGTAATTATGTCAAGCTTTTAATTATTCGGGTTTCCTTAATACCTAAAATCAAAGGCAGGGTAAATGTTTAGCTCTTTGAGAGGATCGGCGAGGTCAAAATTTTATTGTCACCCCCGAATGTTTTAATCGGGGGTCCAGTAAATGGTATTTCTCGTCTGGATTCCCGATAAAAGCATTCGGGAATGACATAATTTCTCTCAATCAGCTAAACAAATACCTAAAATCAAAGGCAGGTCTGTCACTGGCGTCATGGTACGGATAGTAAAGGTGGCACCGGTAATTTGGACGGGATTGATACCTAAATTAATGATACTTCGAGAGGTTTCTGAGTAAGTTTACTGACATTTAATACAGAAAAACCAAGGATATTCCCCTTATTGTCAACTTTTTCCATGACAGCATCATTTTTCGTCTGACGAAAGAAACCCGATTTCTTTTCAAAAATTACTTCTAAATAATCCCCCTGTTTATCATACCAGAGTTTGACTATTCTCTTAGCCATATGATTTCCCCTTTTTTGATTGAATCTGTTAAATAAGCCGTCAGGACAAAAGCGTCCTGTTTTACCATTTTGACCACCACGCATACATACTTATTGCCAACTTTTGTGCCAAAATAAAACCTGTAGTACAGGCTAGCTTCTTTATCGCTTAACGATTGGATTACCCGCTGAGGTTCAAATAAACTTTCTTTAATATACCGCAACATCCCTTTCATTTCGGGATGCTCAAGGATATGCTTACGGCGTTCCTCTGTTAATCGTATGCTTTGTCCACGGTAATCGCGAAATATCTTCATAATTTTGTTTTATTCTTACAGTTCCCACTTTATTTGTCAATATTGGAAAATATTCTTATCTACTCTCAGATATGCCTAAAATCTGCGGTAGATCAGTCACTGGCGTCATGATACGGATGGTAAAATGGAGCCCCACGGCAAGCCCGTGGTCTTCTGCGAAGGCGGATAAAACAAATCAGGGTAACAAGCGAGAAAATGGTTTTCATAGGACTATGAAAAAAGTATACACGGTATATTTAAATATTGCCAATTTAAGTGGGGGCCAAATTTAAAACGCTATATAATAAACGCGTGTCTCCACCCTTTTTCATACAACCCATTCTGGCTGGGCTCTCGGTGGGAGGCTTCTGTCTGTCCTATTGTTTTCCCTTTTTAGCCTCATTCATGGCCTCTGAACAAAGGGAACAAAAAAGAAACTTTCGTTTAATCCTTTATTTTATGCTGGGACGATTGCTGGGCTACCTCATCTTCGGTCTTACCTTTAGTTATCTTGGTGAAAAATTGCAGTTTCCCTTCTTAAACATCATCACGAACCTTTCTTTAATTCTCATCTCGGTCATTTTGATTTTATATCTTGTGGGACTCATCAAGCAAGGGGAAGAAAACTGTTTAATGAAACAATTTCAAAATAAGAATGCCTTCACCATGGGGTTTCTGATGGGGATCAATATCTGCCCGCCGTTTCTGATGTCCTTAACTTATGTCTTTTCCTTACACAGCACTGTCGCAGGGCTGTTGTATTTTCTGATTTTCTTTATCGCCAGTTCCGTGTATTTTCTGCCGATGTTTTTTATTGGACTACTGGCCAAGATGAAGGAATTCCGTGCGGTGGCACGTTTAAGCGGCATTATGTGTTCTGGCATTTTTATTGTGTACGGGATTTATTCCCTGGGGAATTTTGTTCTTAAACATTGAGGAGAGTTCCATGTTTGCCGGCAAACTGCTCAACAAGATTGATAAATTTGGGGTGTGGATTCTTATGTGCCTTGTGCTGCTTTTTGTCTTCTCAGGCTTCGGCATGACCAAACATATCATGGACCCCGTGGCTGCCAAATATATTCACACCCAGATTTTACCGGTGCCTTTGCTGATTTTCTTTTGCATTCACATTCTCAAGTCGGTACGAAACCAATTTAAAAAATGGAATATTTTTTCTAATGAAACAGCCATAGACATCTACGCTTACTTGATAACATTGATCATTACCCTTATTTTAATCTGGCTGTATTTTCATTAACGATGCTTAATTCATTAAAAAAGTTTTTTGCCGGTATTTTCCTTATCCTGATCGTGGCCTCCACACTCTACGTGGTCATCCATCGGGAGAAAATCATTCGTATGGAAGAAGACCCTTCCCAATTCCATGAGGCCATGTATTATGACAAACTTCTTGGTAACATGGTGCAGTGCCGCCTGTGCCCCAATCAGTGTGTGCTGGCTCCCGGCCAATACGGTATCTGTAAAGCCCGTAAAAATATTAATGGTAAACTCTATTCCATGGTTTACGGTAAAATCGCTGCGGCTCACATTGACCCTATTGAGAAAAAACCATTCTTTCATGTGCTGCCCGGCGCCAAGGCTTTTTCTATCGCCACCACGGGTTGCAATATCCAGTGCCTTTTCTGCCAGAATTGGGAAATCTCCCAGGTTTTTCCTTTTGATGCGGCAACCCAGTTTGCCACACCCGAAGATGTGGTACGCCAGGCGGTCTTAAGCGGCTCGCAGGCCATTGCCTTTACCTACAGCGAACCGGTCATCTCCTATGAATATGTTCTGGATATCGCCAAACTGGCCAAAAGGGCGGGGTTAAAAACTTTAATGGTGAGCAACGCCTTTATTGAACAAAAACCCTTGAAAGAGCTGCTCCCCTTTATTGATGCCTTTAAAGTTGACCTTAAAGGTTTCGACGACAGCTTCTATCATAAACTTACCCAAGGCCGGCTGCAACCGGTGTTAGAGTCCATGAAAACCATTAAACAAAGCGGCGTCTGGCTGGAAGTCGTCAATCTCTTGGTGACCAATCAAAATGACAGCGACGAGAAAATCCGCAATTTATCGCTCTGGGTTAAAAACAACCTTGGGGACGATACGCCTTTGCATTTTTCGCGGTTTTCTCCTCAATACAAAATGCTCAATGTTCCCCCCACCCCTGAGGAGACCGTCATCCGCGCCCGAGCGATTGCCAACCAGGCAGGCCTCAAATATGTCTATACGGGAAATATCGTCTACCCTCCGGGAGAAATCACTTACTGCCCCGCCTCCAAGGAAGAAATCATTGTCCGCCAGGGAATGTTCCTCGCCTCTAATGGTCTCAAAGACGGGGCCTGCTCCGACGGAGAGAAAATTCCTGGGGTATGGAATTAAAAAACCAGCCAACGAACGAATCACTGGCCGGCCCTGGTGGAAAGTTTGAAAATTTAAAAATTGGACGGATATCGTTTAGGCATAAATTTTATAAATTAGTATTCTAATCTAATATTTTTTATAACTTTAATATAATCTTCCATTATGTTTTGTTCTTTTATTTTTGCCTTAGATTTAAACCATTCGCTTATCTGGTCAATATTTAATCGTCTCGAATGATCAGCATTGGTTATTTCCAGTGCAAAATCTGTAGTTGTTTTTATATCCTGCTCAGGGATATAAAAACCATTTCTAAATAAAAACATCATTCCCATCGCTAATCCTGTGCGTTTATTACCATCCTCAAATCCATGATTTAAAGACAAAGACTGAGTAAGTGCCGCAGTTTTTTTGAATAAATCGCCATAGAACTCTTTCCCGTCTGCAGTGCCATGAAATGGCCGGTTTACAGCCGATTGAATAAGTCCTAAATTTTTGATACCTGGCAGACCACCAGAATTTTCAATAATCGTGTCGTGAGTTTGGATGGTTAATGATTCTAAAAAGGCAGGATTCAATGTTTAGAGAGATCAATCCAAGTTTTTTTATGACTTAAAATATAGCCTTTTTCCAACAAAGATAGTTCTCCTTCATTCAACCCCTGATTGTTGAAATATTCTTGCACATTCTGTTCCCATGTATCCATATAACCTGTATAAAGAGTATACACATTCTCCTCTTTCTCTATCCGATTATTCCTTTTCATAAATTTCTCCTAGTCTATTGATTGAACGACGCTAAAAAATTAGAAATATTTTTATAAATAAAATCTCGTGTGATAAGCAAATTTTGTTTAACGTCATTAATATTAGCTTGTTGTATTGGTTGAAAAAACCTCCCCGTGTTATCTAAATATATATTCCTTACATCACGTAACCATGATTCGACCTTCACATCGAATTCATTTATATTATTCTGTGTAGGCGGAAAAACAAATCGTAAACCGGCCCCATGAAGTGGCCTTTCAAACCCTTTTAACTTATCTTCCCTTATCGAACACACATTTTCAATTATAAATTTTCTGGAATCTTCCATCATATGCGCATTAGCGTGACATCTTATGATGTATCTCTGTTCGACAAATAATGGAATGCCTAATTCTTTCATAGCCTTTAATATAATATCGTTCACACTATTGGCAAATTGTTCAAGGCTTATTTTATTAATATTATCATGCATAAGCGTTATGTAATTACCCATAAACACATATTTGGTTACCTCTGGGGTTCTCTGATCAATAATATTAAACTCTGCTGTTCCATTTTCATTGATAATGGACGATGTGTAATCATGTGTTTTAGCTGTTTGAGTATACAGTTCTTGGAGTTGTTCTTTTAAAAACCTCATACTTGGAGGCGGTGCCAACTGAATTATATGACAAATATCCCTTAATGTTCCTGAATTCATACGTTTCCCTTTCAAAATGATTTAGGAATAAGTATAACATATCGACCAAAGATTTGTTAATTAATTTGATATCAAAACTTTATCTACCGTCTCAAATTCTTTTAGTTACATCTATCATCGATTGATATTGATCTTCTTCTCAACCCAACCCAGGATTTTTTTGACCGGATGAGATTGGCTTTGAGGTGATGCATTATCTCTGAGGGGGCCGCTGTTGGCCATGACCTGAATGACCTCTTCGTTCACGGCATGTTGACGAAGCCAAGTAAGGTCACTGGCGGTTAACCAATAGGCGGAATGACTGGATTTGATACGGTTGATGATTTCATCGCTTGGCACACCCTGGCTGGACCAGGCGATGATTTGGTTCATGGGGATGTAACTTATGGGGACAGTTGAATTCAACTGTCCCCCTTTGTCGTTTAACCTTTCGATTTCCGCTCGATCCTTCTTTGCTTGTTCCTGCCCCGACGGTACCGTCGGGGCCTGCCCCAATCGATTCTGCTCCTGTAAATAATCAATCCTTTGCTGCAGGGTTTGCGTCTGCTGCTGGCTTTGATTGCTTACATATTCCTTCTCTTGCTCTAATTTGCTGATCTGCCGGTCTTTTTGATAAATCTGATCATTGAGCGCTTTTGCGTTGGCCTGGGCATTGCCTAATGCTTCCTGCAAGTCTTTACTTCGATAATCCAATTGACTGAACTGAGCTTTGGTTTCAGACAGGGCAAATTGCGTATCTGATAATTCCTTCTGAGTTTTCTCTAATTGATTGGCCAGGTCTACTTCATTATGGCCTGGCCGCACATGATGTATTTGGTAGCCGATGATGCCGCCGATTAAAAGCAATATAGCGATCCTCACCACTGTTCCTATTGTGTCCTTGCGAGGAGCGCTTCCCAACGACGAAGCAATCTCTTGAATTTTAACAGATTGCTTCGTCCCGCCGTTGGCGGGACTCGCAATGACACCGCTTGGCCCTCCCCTATACACCAACACACTAACCAGTGCCATCACCCAAATAATGCCGCCACAGATTCTGCGCACATAACTTAATAAATAGCTGCTTTGATGCATGCCTCTGAAGGTTTCCCATTGGTCATAGAGAGGATCGAAAAAATTTCCAATGGCCTGGGCACGTTGCTTGACAAGCTCTGCATCGATCTTAAACCTGGCCAAAACCCCTGCCCAAAAGCCAGCCCCGACCGCCTGTCCTGGCTGACAGGCCAGGGAAGCGTCGGGGCCAGGCTCCTGCTTGGTTTCCTCCCCCTTTTCAGGGGACTTTACGGGTTCAATTGATTGCGCAGGTGGTAAAGGAGCATTTGCCGGAGCTGTGGGCTCTGGCAAGGCCGAGACATTGGGAAGCTTGTAAACCACCTCTTTAGGAGGTGCACCGATTTTTATCAATTGACCAATGTCAGCAAGCTTGCCAAGATGCTTTAAAACACTGCTGCGGGGCAGCCCCAAATCCTGCAACAATTGCTTAGATGTAGCCTGCCCGTGCTGCTTAACATACTGGATAATGATTTGCTGGATATCCATATAGCCTCCTTGGCACTTTCGGTTATGGTCTATGGTCTTAAACCTATGGTCTCCATATAAAATGGCTATGGTCTCACTTTTTAGCCTATGGTCTCGTTTTATGGTCTACGGTCTATATCTATGGTCCCCATATAAACTGAGACCATAGACCATCGGTTTTGCTGCTCATCAGGACCTTATGAACTCCTTGAAACTATATCTATAATATTCTCAATGACTTAGCTAATTCTATCGATGCCGCAGCCAATTCCACAGAATGAATGACCAAAATCGAATGGTCTCCATATAAATCGAGACCATAGACCGATGGTCTCCATATAAAATGAGACCGTACCCGCCTGCCGGCGAGGCAGGGACCATTGGTCTACAGCGCCGTTAGATAGTCTTTAACAGCCCCAACGCTTCGGTCGAGGCAGGTGCGTAGGCCTAGCTGTTGAGGATAATTCTAGTCAGTTCTGAGATAATTGCAAGAAATTATAAGTTAGGCCTGCGCTTTGGAATGGATAAGAAATCCCGCAGCTACGGTTGCATTGACAAACACTAAGAATAACAGGGTTTTATAAACGCCGTAGATAGGAAGAAGAAACAAGCTGGTGGCTAAAACGCCCAGACATGATCCTATCAGGTCTGCAGCGTAAATAATCACGGCTTGATGTGAGTCGCTCGCGCCAGGAGCAACCATTAATCGTGATACATAAGAAAATTCAAACCCCACCATCAGGCCGATACTTAAGGCCAGCAAAATCCACTCCCCCTGCATCAAAGGCCATTGATTGACATAGGCCATCCGTAGAAGTGTCAGCCAAAGAATAAAGTACAACCCCGTCAGCAGATGGATCCACACCACTCCTGCCTTGCTGATGGCACGGATTTTGTTTCCCGCCCATGAGCCCAGAACCATGCCGGCCATCACAGCACAAATAATAGTGGCAATTTTATAATACAAATTCCCATAAAAGACCTGAAAACCGTAAATCACCAGCATTTCTGCCGACATCAAGGAAAACCCTCCTGTGGCCATGGCCGCGATCAGCCGTTGAGGGAATGTACTTTTAAGTAAGAAAGGCAATGCTGCTAATAAAATTCCAATGAAGAAAACAAAAAGGTCATTGATTTTCCCAACGGCCTGGAATATTCCGGCCAGCCCCTGGTGAAAAACGCTCAACCAATGAATTAAATTGTAATAATACCCCTTGGGATAAAGATCGAAATTCTTCCCGGCACTTGTATTGGCCTCAAAAATATCTGTCACCATTTTAATACGATCCGTTGTATAACGATACGTAAGGTAAGGAGCGGTCACAAAATAATTGTGGATATTTCTGGCTTCCATCCTCTGAATCAACTCCTGTGGGTTTTTAACCAAAGGGGTCTGGGAGGCTATGAAAAAGAGATTATCTTCAGGCAGAATGACTAGAGAAGAAAACTGGCCCTTCATTGTCCTGTAAATCGAAGTCCCCAAGTCCTCCAAGGGGCGGGGTACAAAATCGGAAGAAAACGCAATATGGGTGGATAGGATGCCATCGGATTTTAGATGCCCACGGGCTTGTTTAAAAAAATCATCCGTAAAGTAACGGTTGATCATGGCCGTCGACGGATTGGGAAGATTGATCATTATGACATCAAAATCTTTGGGCAGATTTTTGAAAAAAATCCTGAGGTCCCCCTTAAGCAGGTAAACCCGTTTGTCATGGAAAACCTGACTGGGAACATACTTATACGCCAGATCAATCATATCCGGGTTAATCTCGGCGTAAAAAATCTGTTGGGGGTCATATTTTAAAATTTCGTCAAGCGCCCCATTAAAACCGGTGCCGACCAGAAGAACCTTTTGTGGATTCGGATGGGATAGCATAGGCAAATGCACCAGGCACTCATTAAAGGCCTCATCTCTGCTGGTTCCGGCGGGAAGGCCGTTATGATAAAAATTATACTGGCCACGGACCCAAGTCACCGCCAAATTGCCATAAATGGAATTTTTAGTCTCCAGAAGTTTTTCATTGGGGAACCTCAAAGAAGCTGTTTGAAAATTGAATGGCCCGGCATTCTTTAAACACAGCACAGTTAAAACAGCCAACATCGCCGTCGCCAAAAGCAACCCTTTTTTCAAATATGAATTTTTAATGGTGAGCGAGCGAAGCGAGTCGCACCATAGAGCAAAGGCGGGGGCTAGATTTAATCCAGCCAGGATCGCACTGATTTGGAATTCATTTAAAAAAACCAGTTTATAATTAAACGCGGCTCCCCCTACCACAAATCCTAAAGCTTCCCAAAAATAGGCCTCCCCCACCCCCTTCTTCCAGCACTCAAAGGCAAAGGTGAATTGCAGTCCCAGCACCAGGCATAAGGGTGCCAGGATAAAAAAGGAGGAGGCCATGGCAGGGATAATATCTGGAATCTGCCCCGGGGCCGTCAAAAACAAATTCTTGCTTAGACGGATCAAAAAGATTTCTAATGGCAGCAACAGTGTTACGAAGAGGTGGCAGGCAATTAAAAAAGAGGTTTCCCTTGATTGACGGCGGAATAACTTTGTCCCAAGACTGCCCACCGCAACCCAAATAAACCATCCAAATAAAATCCATCCGATAAAAAACTCATTCCCATAAAAACTAACCATGAGCTCGCGTGTGATCATGACCTGGCCGATCAACGACGTGAACCCTAAGATAAAAAGGGATAATCTTAGCATAGGATTGCAGGCAAGATATTCTGGTAGCCCCAACGGGATAAAATTATCCTAACGGCGATTATGCCCGTATAAACCGTCCCGTAATTACCATTCTTTTGGCTTATGAACGTTTGATCCCGGTATTACATCCGGCAACTGCGAGGCGGCTAATGATGCATTTCTGATCTGTTTGACAAAATGGGCAACCTGCATCAATTCTTTGGATGGGAAGCAGTTCGGGGGCATGGCCACCCCGATCAGTTTTCTATGATGATTTTTGACCAAGGTAATGGCTTCTTTTAAATCGCTGTCGTTTGACAAAACCACGGCGCAATCATATTTCCCCAGCCAAGCGTCATTTAACAAATGCACCGCTAAATTGACATCCGAACCTTTTTCTTCCGTTTTTATAATGTCCGCCCATTTGTTTTGACCAACCGGACGGGCCAGCGTGGCTTTGACCACATGGCTCATAAATTGCCCGTAATGAATGGATATTTCAGGAATGGAAAGCTGAAGGGCCCGTAAATATGCCTGCTGGCGTATGGGCTTATGCGGGTCTAATTTACCTGAAACAATGGCCGTAAAATACTTGATCCCAACAATCTCATGCTTATCGTCCAAAATCCTTTGGAAAAGTGATTTTAGATCAAGCCATTTATAAGAGGTGCCCTTGAGCGCCCTATGGTAAAGATTAAATCCATCGATATAAATGTATGTTTTCAGCTTCATAAAGTAGCAGGGGCTGCCACTAGGACAGCCCCGCACCTTGGGTCGAAACCCAAGGGTAGTAGTCTTATCTGTTCAAATTTTACACCATTTTATTGGGTCGTGCCACTTTTTGCAACAATTATTTAGGGGGCCTATTTTGGAGCATCTTCGGCCAAAATCCTTCCATCTTTCTGTGTTTTGGTTAGAATTTTAATCTCAAAATTTCTAAAAGACCCTTCGGAAACATAATGTGACACAAAAACAAGCGCATCCTCAATTCCATCATCATTAAAATCGCCAAAGGCTATTTTATTTATTGGGTTGGAAAATCGAAGATATTTCCTTTTGGAATTCTTCTGCTTTTTTCTTTCGATTTTTATCTGCTAATATAGGACGCCCTATAACAACATAGTCAGCACCATTCCGAAACGCCGTCTTTAAATCCACTGTCCTCTTTTGATCATCCATATTTTTAACTGGTCGGATTCCAGGGGTAACTATTAAGAAATTATTTCCTAATTTATCCCTTAACTTTGGAGCTTCAATACCCGATGAAATAACACCATCACATCCCAATTTCAACGCACGTTTAGCTCTTGAAAGCACCAATTCTCTGATATTACATTTAAATCCTAAATCATCTAAATCCTTTTGATCAAGACTTGTTAATACAGTAACCGCCAAAACCTTTAGACCATTCTTTTTTTCAACGGCGGCGCTTAAAATAGCATCATTACCATGAACACTAACAAACTGAGCGCCTTTATCTTTAAGCTGTGCTACAGCAGATTTTACCGTTTGAGGGACATCAAAAAATTTTAGATCAACAAAAACTTTCTTGTTTCGCTTACGCAACCACTCGATTAATTCGAAATATCCTCCTGCCATAAATAATTGAAGACCGAGTTTATAAAAATGGATAGTAGAGCCAATCTCTTTTACAATTTTTTTTGCTTTAGCCACGCTTTCCACATCTAACGCAAGGATAAGTCGATCTTGGGTGGGAATAACTTTTGAAGACGAAATTCTGCTCATGATATTTATACTATTAGATAAATATACGAAAATTTAGGGCCATACGTTACCACGTATAATGTTAATTATAAATGATTATAGCATATCTCATTAATAACAAATAACTAAATTGGTTTTTTTAGTGGGAATGGTACCATACCCCGCCTTCGCAATGAGGCAAAGTACATTCCTTAAATATAGCACAATCCCTGTTTTCATACCGCCTTGCCGCGTCCAATAGCGCCGAAGTCGCGCCGATGGGTACATTCGCTTTTCTGGCGGCATCCCGCATTGCATTTGCGATTTCATGCTTATACTCATCGCAAGACAAAACAATACTTGCCTCTTCAAGCATTCCTGCTTTCTTAAAGAGTTTTGCGATAAAATTTTTGTGTTTTTTTGTATATTCCATGCTTTAGCGACCCCATTAAGATGCCAGTATCTCTTCTATCTTCAGCACAAAATCTTTCGCGTCTTCGATGACCCATTCGGCATCGTCATTGGTAATGATCTCAACGCCGTATTGCTCAACCACTCTGTTCTCTTGGGCCTTATCTAATGACTCGGAATATTTCTGCTCAAGCTGTTTGGCGCGCTTGATATACGTCACAAACTCAGGCTTAACCGTGCCGCGCTTGACATAGAATTCCTTGAATGCCGCCAGCGCGCAGTAATGCGCCGTGGCACGAACGCCTATCTTGTAGAGAGAGGCTAAAACCCCATGATACATCGCGTAATACCCGCAGACGATCGTCCAGTCGAAGAGGTCATTGTCAAACATCAGTTTCATCGCGCGCAGGTTATGATGCGCTTTTTCGATGTGCTGTTGCGCGCGCTCCGCGCTAACCGGCACCTTCTGCAGATTTGGCCTGCCTTCTTTAGGATGAAAACACCCCTGTAAAATCCTCTCCGAGTTCTCGGGCATATTATTTACCTCCCTCTCTTATAAGTTGCCAGAATAGAAACTCGTTATACAGCACGATACGATCTTTCCAGAGATTATCGTAAAATTCGGTCTTGGCCTTATAGCCATCAATAAACTTTTTCGTTGTGGTGCTTATCGGCCTTATTTCCAAGAGCGGGCCGACGTCTGTCTTGGCCTTGTTTAATATATCGATGATGTCATTTTCTTTATCCGGAACAACCGCTAATATGTCAATATCACTTTCCTTCGTCCATTGTCCTCTTGCCACAGAGCCGAAAAGCACAACAAGCTGGATACGTTTATTGGATAGCTCGATAATTGAATCGGTGTATTTTTTAATCAGGCGGGCGATGTTCTTATTCTTCGCGTAAAATGTCTTTCGCCGCTCAAGCTCCAAGAGTTCAAATAGCTTTATGGTGTCATCATTCTCGAGATTGGGCTTAAAAAAGGTGGAATGCGACATTTCATTGCGCTTGAACATATCGTTTTTCACGAATAAACGCATGGAATTGTCCACATTGGCAAGCGATGATTTTGACAAGCGGGAGAGCTCCCGCAAGTGAATCTCTTTAAAAGGGTCTTTTAGGAATACTTCGAGTATTTTCTTCCTTCCAGCCGGAATTAACATGGGGTCATCTCCTGTTCTATTGGATAATACAACTGTTCGATAGTATAGAACAGAAGCGGTAATAAGTCAATAAATTTTTGTCCGGCCGGAATGCCAAAAAAGAATTCTTTTTACTTCATTCGTTTCGATATCATCAAGGGATGCAACCTTCACGTGATCTTGGACATCCTCATAATCACGATACCAGCCATAAATACGCTCAATGTGTTTCTTTTCGAGAAAGTTTTGCGCGCGGCCTTCCCGGATCTGATCTGAAGCATCAATGAACAACGCTTTCCCTTTTTTGTCCTTCTTTTTCAGTGCTCTAAAGACCAGAATACAAGCGGCTAGTTGTGTACCATAAAATATGTTTGGTCCAAGCCCAATGACCGCCTCGATGATATCCATCTTCAAGAGCTGTCCGCGAATCTTACCTTCTTTACCTTTGCGAAATAAAGCGCCATGAGGTAAAACCACAGCAACACGGCCGCTTGGGTATTCCATGGACTTGACCATGTGCTGAACCCATGCGAGATCGCCATTACTATCTGGTGGAACGCCTGCAATGTTACGGCCATAAGGATCCTTTTCCCATTGGGTCGCGCCCCATTTCTCCAATGAAAAAGGCGGATTCGCTATCACGCAATCGAATATCGCGAGATTATCTCCTTCAAAAAAAGCCGGATTTCGCAATGTATCATCGCGGACAATCGTAAAATCCTCGACTCCATGCAAAAACATGTTCATCCGGGCAATGGTCGAGGTTGTAAGATTTTTCTCCTGACCAAATATCTTAAGCGTCCGGTAGTCTTGTTTCTTTTCCTTGAGATGATTAATACATTCCAGAAGCATGCCGCCAGTGCCGCAAGCCGGGTCATAAATAGACTCTCTGGGCTTAGCATCGATTATCCGCCCCATTAAATTGACCACTGACCGAGGCGTATAAAACTCTCCCGCCTTTTTATTGGTCAGGTCAGCAAAATGTTTGATTAAATATTCATACGCTTGGCCAAGGATATCCGAATCAATGTTGCCATTAGCAAGATAATATTGAGAAAAATGCTCTACGAGGTTGATTAGAAGCTCATCCGAAAGACGATCTTTGTTTGTCCATTGGGCATCACCGAAGATTCCATAAAGAAATTTCTGGTTAGCTTTTTCAATTTCCCGGAAGGCGTATTGCAAAGCTTGCCCCACGTTCTTGGTAACTTGCCTAACGTCATTCCAATGGCAATTCTCTGGAATAATAAATCGGTGAAATTCAGGCAAGCTCGCATATTCGACGTCGCCGCTCGACTCTTTCAGAGCTTGCTTGTATTCGTCGTCGTAGACATCTGAAATGCGCTTGAAGAAAAGAAGCGGAAAGATATAAACTTTGAAGTCTGCCGCGTCTACGGGACCTTTGAGAATCCAAGCGGCTTTGGACAAATACTGCTCAAGCTGTGAGAGAGTTATTTTATGGTCGGTCATAACAGCCCCTCATCAGCAAAGCTAGCGTGTTTGTCCCCAGCAATGATGATATGATCCAGCACTTTGATCTCCATCAAGCGCGCGGCATCACAAAGCTCTTTAGTAAATTTTTTATCCTGACCGCTGGGTGAAGATTCAGAGCTGGGATGGTTGTGAACACAAACGATCGACTTGGCGAACTTCTGCAATGCGGCGTGGATTATTTCCCGGATAATCGGGAACGCCTGATCAATAGTGCCGACCGAAGCGTCCGAAATGTCTATAATGCGGTTATTGCTATCGAGGTAAACGACCTTAAACATCTCTGTCTTAAGATCCCGAAGCTGGGGCATAACGATATCCGCAACATCCTTGGCAGAGGCAATTTTCTGCTTCCCGGTGGACACGTCGTCCTCGCGATAGCGCCGCCCGATTTCAAGCGCGGCCTGAATATGGGCGATCTTTGCCCCGCCTAAGCCCTTGAATTCTTTCCAGTCCCTTGTGTCGGTATGGGCCATGCTCCTGAAGGATCCGAATTTGGCAAGGATTTTGCGGGCGAGATCGATTGCGCTCGTGCCTTTAGAGCCAGTGCGCAGAAGAATGGCCAGAAGCTCTGAATTACTCAAAGCTCCCGCGCCTTTTCTGAGGAGTTTTTCTCTCGGCCTGTCATCTTCCGGCCAGCTTTTAATTCCCGATAGTTTTTTCTTTTCTTTCATTACTTATTCCCCACTAAATATCCATGCCTGCCAGAACACGGCATACCGTATGAATTCTTGTGCGCACGTAACGTTGAGTCGTTTGTCGACTTTGTAAATTTTTTCATGCACATATTGCACTGAAAAATATACTTCATGCCAAATGGATTGGCTGTCCTTGATCTGCCAGATGTTCGGTGAGAGCGACCCGTTAAACCATAGCCGCCAATCGTGGAACTATTTTTTCGTTCAGTCGGTAATGCGCGAATACCTCCCGATGACGAAAACTCAATCCTATATCTCGGCTTAAAAACCCTTGTGGTTACTTTAATGCTTTGAATGCGGTCAACCCTATATGCCCGGACTTCTCCTGTCTCGGTTTTGACTCCATAAACAATCTTATTTCCGTCCTGCGTCTCCCGCAATGAGTATG
>JAHFGE010000078.1 GCA_023247575.1 Candidatus Omnitrophota bacterium
ATAATCAAAATTCCTTAACCGAATGGATTGTCGTTTTGTGGGCATAAATCCCCGTTGTTAAATGAATTGTAGGACATATTCGGGGAATTTAAATTTTGATTTATCCTTGGGGAAAGGATGGTTTATTTATAGCACAAATTAAAACCCCCTGCCATTTTATTCATCGCAGAGGGTTTTTGATGAATCAAAACTTTAAGCCACATGCTTAAATCGTCACTTCGCCTTCCTTGGCGGCCATGTCCAAAAAGGACTTGATGCGCCGAGAACGGGTGGGATGACGCAGCTTGCGCAAGGCCTTGGATTCAATCTGGCGCACACGCTCACGGGTCACGTTAAACTCCGCGCCCACTTCTTCCAAAGTGCGGCTGGTGCCGTCATGGATACCGAAACGCAATTCCAGAATCTTGCGCTCGCGCTCATCCAGGGTCTTCAATACGGAAGAGATTTCATCCTTGAGCATCGAATGCAAGGTGGCAGTGGCTGGCGACACGGCTTTTTTATCCTCGATAAAATCGCCGAAATGCGTATCGCCTTCATCACCAATGGGGGTCTGCAGAGAAATCGGCACCTGGGAAATCTTCAAGATTTCCTTCACCTTGGTCACCGGCAGGCGCATTTCCCTGGCAATTTCCGGGGCCGAAGGTTCACGGCCATATTCCTGCACAAACACACGAGAAACGCGGATGATTTTGTTAATGGTCTCGGTCATGTGCACCGGGATACGAATCGTTCTGGCCTGATCCGCAATGGAACGGGTGATGGCCTGGCGAATCCACCAGGTGGCATAGGTGGAGAATTTATAGCCGCGCTGGTACTCAAACTTCTCCACCGCACGGATAAGACCCATGTTACCTTCCTGGATTAAATCCAGGAAAGAAAGACCACGGTTAATGTACTTTTTGGCGATGGAGACCACCAGACGCAGGTTAGCTTCCACCAGCAATTTCTTGGCTTTATTAAACCGGGATTGCCTGGTCTTGATTTCACGCAAATGCGCTTTGACACGTTCGACGGGTTCACTCAGTTCCCTTAAAAGGACCGCCTTTTGTTTTTTAAACTCAGCCGCGTTGGGCACATTTTTTCTGGCTTTTAAAATACGGTCAATGCGCTCAATGTTCTCGATGATTTCGGTAATCTTGCCGACGATTTCCTCGTTGACGGTCGAGGTCAATTTAAATTCAGCAATGGATTTGGCGGAAATGTCCGAACCCACGCGGGTATGACGCACATGCTCCAGGATTTTCTGCAATTCCTTAATCAGCCGGTCACGGCGCTCGAGCTCATCTTTGATGACGTCTTCGGCATTGATGTCCTCGCACAAAACCGCCTTGATCATGACAATGGCTTCTTTGCGCGCAAAATAAGTCTTGAACAGAGCCTCCGCAAATTTAATTTCCGTTTCTTCGATACGCTTGGCCAGAGAAATTTCTTCCTCGCGTGTCAACAGCGGGATAGAGCCCATCTGTTTAAGGTACATCTTGACAGGATCATCCAGAGGAATGAATTTATCGGAATAAACATCTTCCTCCTTATTTTCTTCCCGCACGCGGCGCACCTGCTGTTCGCGGCTTTCTTCCACAGCTTCTTCCCCGGCGGCAGGAGGTTCCTCGTCGGAATCGACGACTTTAATTTCCTGGCCGTCTAAAATATCAAAGACCTGGTCGATTTCCTCGGAGGTATCAATAGTATCCGAAAGGGTTTCATTAACCTCGTCATAGGTTAAAAATCCTTTCTTTTTGCCTAAGGATACCAATTTATCCAGATCGCCTTGGATGTCTCTATCTTTCACCTGTTCTGCCATATAAACCTCTTTATTTTATTAATTCCTGAAACTTATTACGTAAATCCTCGACGGTTGAGGCATCACTTCGGGCTTCAGCCTCTTCGATCTGATGTATCAGCTGCCGCCGTTGCTTTTTCAGACGCTCTTGATGAATACGTTTGATGCAATCATCAAATACCTGTTGCGCCTCGCCAATTTGAGCCTCTTCCTGATTCATTAAACCCGTAATCAGGTTATGAGCAGCCGTATCATCGATACGCCACAACAGATCGTTGACAGACCACTCTTGATGTTCCTGGGCTAGCTGCCAGAGCGTTTTGATAATCTCCCGCGCCAGTCCTTCGGAAAAATCTTCCGGAGTGATGAATGAATGTGCCTGCTTGACCCACGAGGGGTCTTTGAGAAACAAGGTCAATAGCAAGGTTTCTACAGCCGGGGTCTTAGTGCTTGGGGATACCACCGGCGCTACGGCCTCTCCCCTGGCCTGCCCCGACGGTACCGTCGGGACCTGCCCTTTCGGCTGTACTTGACCGGCTTGTTTCAATACCACCGCTTCGGGTAGGTTTAACGCCTTGGCCAATTGCTTGCTAAGCTCATACTTGATGACCTCATCCTTGTAACGGCCGATCGTTGACAGCATGTGCTGGCAAATTTGGGATTTACCCTCGATGGTATCAACACCATACTGGATTTGAAGCCAGTTGAGTTTGTAATCAAACAACGAAACAGCCTGGCGCAAACGTTGGTGAAAACCTTCGACGCCATGTTTTCTGATGAATGAATCCGGGTCCTGATTAGCATCAAGGGTAACAACCTTCACATTCATTCCCTCATCCACAAGCCCATCAAGACTGCGTACGATGGCCGCCTGACCAGCCGTGTCTGTATCAAAGAGCATGATGACATTCGACGTATAGCGGCGTATCAATCTTATTTGATCGACGGTCAATGCCGTACCTAAAGACGCCGCTATATTTTTTACTCCGTGCGTGAAGGGCATAATCATGTCCATGTACCCTTCGACTATCACGATTCTATCGAGTTCTCCAGCGGACGTTTTGGTTAAATGAAGACCAAACAAATGCCGGCCTTTCGTATACACCGGTGTCTCGGGAGAATTAATATATTTGGCTCCCTCGGTTTCGCTTAAGCCTGCCTTGCCGGCAGGCAGGGCGCGAGCCCCGAAAGCAACAGGACGGCCTAAAATATCAAATATCGGAAAAATAATGCGGCCACGAAACCTATCGTAATAGCCGCTTTTTTCACGGGCAATGACCAAGCCCGCCTGATGCATCACTTCACTAGAAACATTTTTCCGCTTTAAACTATCGATGAGCTCTTCCCACTCATCAGGAGCATACCCTAAACGGAACTGTTTGACGATTTCTAAATTGACACCCCGACCCTTTAAATAATCACGGGCCGCTTTCGCTTGGGCCTCCCGACTGGTTAAAAGCTTCTCATGAAAAAATTGTAAGGCCCATTCGTTGGCTTTAAGGATTTCTTCCTTAACACTTTTGGAAGGACCTGAAGGTTGCTGATCCTCAGGGATCGGAATCCCCACTTGTGAAGCCACTAAGCGTACAGCCTGCGGAAACTCCAAACGCTCCTGGCGCATCACGAACCCCACTACATTGCCGCCTACTCCGCAGCCAAAACAGTGAAAAATCTGTTTGTCGGGATTGACGACGAAAGAAGGCGTCTTTTCATGGTGAAACGGACAAAGAGCTTTAAAATTACTTCCATACTTCTTTAGCGTTACGTAGCGGCCAATGACATCGACGATATCACAGCGGTCAATGACGGTTTGGATAATATCTTCTGCGATTAACCCCACGACTTTCGACTCCTTGGAACCCTCACACGCTTTCGCCACGTCATCTTTTAAAATGGCTTTCGACCAACGCTGTTACGCGAAATCACATTAAAAACATCAGCGTTAAATCTCTCCTGGGTGTAAATCTTTCCTATCCAACGATGAAATAAGAAGCTATAGGTCTTAGGGGCCGCTTTCAAAACCAATTTTTGTGAAACCGACATTAATGTCTGTCGTTGCAAACACTCGGCTCTGGTCAACAAAAGCGCATACATCACAAGGCTGGCCAATAACAGGGCTCTTAATACAGAAAGAATACCAGCCCCCCATTGATTGACCCCGGCATGGGCGGTTTCAAATTTAAAAATCGCTAAAAACCCCTCCCGCAGGAATTTAACCAAGACCGCTACCCCTAAGGTCAGTAAAACAAAGATCACAAATTCCCAGGATTCCAAAGACCAGTTGGTCTTTTGAGCGATGATCGCTGCTAAAAGCGCATAATAATGCAAACCAATAAAAACAGCGCTTAAGACCCCCAAAAGCTTAAAAAGTTCTATGACAAAACCGGTTTTGACTCCGATAAAAACAATGCGGATGAGCAAAACCAACATTGCTACATCAACCCAGTTAATACTTGCAAGGACGTGTGTAAATGTGTTCATTGCTGAGACTTTAAAAGAGAGTATAACATGCGATTATAGGGACTGTCAAGGCAGCGCCCCCACAGCCACTGCTTCTAAAGGCTCAGCAGCTTTAGGAGGAGGTGTTTGAGGATGGTATTCGTTAAATTTAACTGAGACAATACGGGAAACCCCCTGTTCCTGCATAGTAACCCCATACATAGTATCAGCGATCGACATGGTCTTTTTATTATGCGTAATGACGATAAACTGGGCAATTTTGGCGAATTCTTTTAAAAGATTGGCAAAGCGGTCGATATTGCTTTCATCCAAGGCAGCGTCAATCTCATCCAGAACACAAAACGGCGAAGGTTTGACTTTAAATACCCCAAAAATAAGGGCAATGGCGGTCAATGCCTTTTCGCCGCCGGATAGGAGGCTGATATTCTGCAGCTTTTTGCCTGGAGGACGGGCCACAATATCGATGCCAGATTCCAAAGCGTTTTCGGGATCTAAGAGAACCAGTTGAGCCTCCCCGCCACCAAACAACATACGGAAATAAACTCGGAACTCTTCACTGACCCTGGTGAAAGTATCCGTAAACATCTGACGTGTCGTACGGTTGATTTTTGTAATGGTGGACATCAATTGTTCTCTGGCCGTCAGAAGATCACTTTGCTGCTTGGTCAAGAACTCAAAGCGCTGCTTTAATTCATCAAATTCTTCAATGGCAACCAGATTAACCGCTCCGTAGGATTCACATCGTTTCTTTAAACGCTCGATTTCTAAGCTAAACTCTTCATTATTAACTTGTTCGGTGGTTGGAACTGCCGATTCCTGGCCCCAGTCAATCTTGTAAGTTTGCAGGAGACGCTCTTTTAATCCGCGCTGATTAAACTGTATTTCCTGCTGGCGCATCTGCAAACTGTGAAGCTCGGTTTTGGATTGAGTCATCTCCTCTTCAATAGCTTTGGCATTATGACGAAAGCCTGTTAGACGTTGACTCATCTCGGCTTTTTGAGTTAAGAATTGATTAAGTTCACCGCTTAAACCCTGCTTCTTTGTCTTTAAATGTTCAATGGCCACCTGGAGATTGGCGATATCATTATTAATTTTTACTTTTTTATCGCTGGACTCTTGTATTTCTCGGTCAAAACGGCTGATATCCGACAAATCCCTCTCCAGATTCAGCGTATGAAGATTTAAATTTTCCTGGGTACTTTGCTGTTGGGTCTGCCAGGTGTTGGCCTGGGCCTCTAATTGGACAATGGCCATGTTCCAGGTTTCGCGTTCTTGATCTTTAACAGCAATGCTCTCTTGTTTGGCTTTAATCCCTTCCTGGACATGAGCGATTTCGTCAGCCACATCTTGTAATTGTCCCGACAATTGAATTTCTTGCGCTTTTAAATCGGCAAGAGCGGATTCAATCTGAGTAAATTCGCTGCTCATTAAGTCCAATTCTGCGATAATTTTACCGGATTCGAGTTCAATATCATTTTTTTGCGCCTCCAGAACCGAAAATTTCTTCTCTAAAATTTGAACATTTTTTAAAGCTGCATCGACAGCAACGCTGATGTCGCTGATGTGTTGATTCAGCTGCTTCTGGTTGGAATTCTCCGACGCCAACTGAGTTTCCACCTGGGCCATGCGGCCATCCATGTGGGTTAAATCCAATTCCACATATTTTATTTGGTAAACAATCTCATACAAAGTAGAACTGTCACCCCCGAATGTTTCAATCGGGGGTCTAGTGCTTGCAACCTCTGGATTCCCGATTAAAGCATTCGGGAATGACAAATTGCTATTAATAATTTCCTTAATGCTCTTAATTTTTCCGATCATACCCGTTTGATGCTCCAAAGGTTTGACTGGGGCAATAAACCGTCCCTCGACAACAGGATCAGGATTGTCCTGATACTGGCGCTGCATCCTGGCAATAAAATCTTTTTGGGAAACTAGAAAAACTTTGGATTTTTCCAGATCATCGATTTTTGCTTCACAGGCAGCCAGTTGGTTCTTTAAACTTTCCTGGGACTGCTGCTGGCCATTTAATGCATTCCTGGCTGATTGTATTTCTTGCCCCACAGCGCTGATGGCCGCAGAGACCGTTTCCAATTTCTGACGGACCTGGAATTTTTCTTGATTGACTTTGCTATTGTCCTGTTCCAGACGGCCCTTGCGTGCGTTTTGTTCCATCACCCGTTTCATATTCTCGGTTAATTGATTTTTGAAACGCACCTCTTGAGCATTGAGGGCAAAAACTTCCGTCTGAGCTGATTGAATGGAGCGCTCGGTCTGCTCGATAAAGATCATCAAGGCATTGAGGCCCCTGCGTTTCTCCTCCAGCTGGTTGGAAATTTCAGTCAACGACTGTGTCATTTGCACGCATTGGGCTTTAATGTCCTCGATTTTGTTTTGATGACACCCGCAGCGTTCCACCGCAGCCTTTTTCTCGGCTTCCAGCCTGGTGGTGGTGTCTTGAATATTTTGCAAACGCTCCTCATTGAAACCGATCTGACGCACGTTCACCTCAATGTCATTGTCCAAACGGATCTGCTTTTCCTTGAAATCATCGATTTTTTCGTCGATTTCTTCGGTCAGTGCGGTTTCATGCTCCATGAGTTGATGCAATTCTTCCAACTGACGCAAACCCTGTTGTTCTTTTGTTTGCAAACCCTGGAGGCTGGCGGTCATCGTCTCAAACTCCCGGGTCAATACGGCCATTTGATGACGA
>JAHFGE010000079.1 GCA_023247575.1 Candidatus Omnitrophota bacterium
AAAGAACTGATGGGTTTAAATTTCGGCTATAACCTTTTCGGTGGAGCTGATTTCAGCTTCCACCAACTGTAAATCATGACCTAAAATCAATCCTAAAGGTTTAGTTTGAGAAGAATTATGCTTGATGGCCAGCAAATCTTTGCGGATTTTTTTGAGAATAACCAAGCGGGTTTTAAGGTGTTTTTTGGCCAAAGCTTGATCGGCAAAAGGCAAAAAATACAAAGAAAGATCCATCTGAAAAAATGGTCTTTCCACGGAAAGGAAGCTATTGGCGATTAATTCCTGAAATTTTTTTTGACCCTTAGAGGTAATGCGGTAAATGTATTTTTGGGGGAAACGTCCTTGACGCCCCGCTTCCTTTTCAATGAGCCCAACTTCTTCCATCCTCTTTAAGGGATAATAAATTGATTTGATTTCTAAACCAATGGCAGGGACTAACTCTTTCTCGATCTGTCGCTTGATATCATAGCCATGTTTGGGGCCATCGGCTAATAATCCTAAAAAAAGAATTTCGTTTTCAATCATTGCTGATAAGTGTGGGTCTGTTCTTTCAAAACAGTGACCTCTTTGTCCGCGGAAACAAGACCGAAGTTAATATCCATCCCATGAAATAAAGTCTTGGCCAAAAGACGTTTAGCATTAGTACTTAAAGATGAAATTTCCAGACGAGTCTGGTGGTCATTTAATTCGACAAAAAATACCCCCACTTCGGTGGTATCAACTGCCCCAGGGATACCCATGATGACCATAAACCCACGGATTTCATCTTTCTGGAAGACGACCAAGTGTTTTTGCTCGACCACTTTTAAAGCAGCCCTAAAACAATCCCAATAACCTTTACCATAGGTTTTAGTAATGGCATTGCTGCGCGCCTTCTCTAACGCCCGAGTGGAGGATCCCCAAAAGGTTTTGGGGAAATCCCATAGATTATCGACGGTATTTTTTAAAAATTGACAGCCGCAAAGCCCCAAAATCATGATCATCATGAGTTGCTGCCAAGCTTTCATATCATTGTGCCTGTCCAGGATGAGACTGGTTCATGGTTGCCTTCAAATGTTCATACTCCCGCTCTAGCGTCACCAATTGGTTGCGGTTTTTTTCCAACTCAAATTGACATAACTTTTCCCGTTTGGTCAATTCCTGATTTTCTTGCTGCAACTGTTCTAAAACAGATTGTAACCGATTATTGGTTTCACTCAACCGCGAATATTCTTCATTATGGTTTAAAGCCTCTTTTAATTGCTGTTGGTAATTTTCACTAATACGCTCCAGACCAGTAACGTGGGCGCGGACCTTAGTCATTTCCCATTGAAGCGTCTCATTCTCCTGTTTTAACTTATTCATTTCTTCTTGAAAATTCTTGGCAATGTCCGTCGAACCCGTCTCCAATGAACGCTGCGGTGTCTGGCTTTCCACCAATAATTTATCCGCCTGTGCTTTTGCTTCGGCTTCCTGGACTATTTGTTTTTTGATAAGCACCGCTTCTTCCTTTAATTGCTCTACCTGTGCTTGGCTCTCTGATAAACGAGTTTGCAGGCCAGCCTGTTCCTCACGCAAGGTTTCCATAGTTTCCTGGGCCTTAATCAAATTGGCTTCCGCAGCAGTCACCTGATTGTTACGCTCACTTTTTAGCTGTTCATTTTCTTTTTTTAGCCCTTCAATCATCGCCAAAGTTTCATCGGACTGCTGTTGGACCTTTTGAGAAACACTCTGAAGCTCCTGTTCTAATTCAACCACCCGCTTTTGATAGGCAGCTTCTTTCATAACATATTCGGCCGGAATAACCGGTTCTGCCGGTAAAGGCTCTGGATTAACTTGAATTTCTGAAGGCGCTATCTTATCCTGCTTCGATTCTTTATGTAACAGGTAAAATAAAAAACCGACAACCATGATGGCTAACAATACAACCGCTCCAAGAAGAATAAAGAAAACCATATATCACTCCTAGAGATAGGTTTTTTCTTTAAGATACCGGCAACAGTCGGCTACAGCCGTTTCTAACGAGATCAATGGTTTTTTGTAACCAGCGGCGCGCAGTTTATCCATACGGGCCTGCGTAAAATACTGGTAACGCGGTCTTAAAACTTCCGGCATATCAATGTATTCAATGCAAGGTTTTTTGTCAACCGCAGCAAAGAGGGCCTTGGCCAAATCATTCCAGGTGCGCGCCTGACCCGTGCCCACATTAAAAATGCCGTTAACCTTAGGATTTTGCATCAAAAAAATCATAACATCGATAGCATCTTTGATGTAAATAAAATCTCTTTTCTGTTCTCCGTCTTTGTATTCTTCTTTGTAAGATTTAAACAGCCGTATCTTGCCTTGGCTGACAACACCATCATAGGCCTTGGTCACCACCGAACGCATCTCGCCTTTGTGATATTCATTGGGCCCAAAAACATTAAAAAATTTAAGCCCTACCACCTTGTTCTGGTAACCATTGTTTAAAACCCAAAGGTCAAATTTTTGTTTAGAAAGCCCGTAAAAATTAAGGGGTTTAAGCTTAAGGGTTAAGGATTCCTCATCACTGTAGCCACAACCACCATCTCCATAAGTAGCCGCTGAGCTGGCATAAATGAGACGGGCATTATATTTCAGCGCCCACTTGGCTGCCTCGCAGGAATATTCATAATTATTCTTCTCAAAATAATCGGCATCCTGCAAGGTGGTTGAAGAACACGCTCCCATATGAAAAATAGTAGAAACATCGAAATCAAAAGCGTCACGACGCAATAATTTTAAATATTGGGCCTTATCAAAATAACGCACGTATTTCTTGCCGGCCAAATTCCTTTTTTTGGGGTCAGCCTCTTCGTGGTAATGATCCACGACAATCAAATCCGATAGACCCAATTCATTGAGTTTGGCCACCAAACAACTGCCAATAAATCCTGCGGCACCGGTGACGACAATCATTGTGATTCCTTTGCAATAAAATCCCCTATGGACTTACCCATGGTATAAGCCACATCCATAGGTTTATCTTTTTTAGAATCAAAGGCCCTTTGTAGCGAAAAGTTTAAAAGACGCTGGCCGCTAGCTTCCAGCCAAATTTCCCCCTCTAATACAATATGATCCCGATGAGAACGCCTTATGATACGCGAGAACGGTGCGGTTTTCGAATATTCTTGCACATAGCCCTGTAAAACCATCTGCGGTTGCCCTTGAGACTCGTCGGTAATGACATGCAAAGCAGTATTCTGTTCATCCAAGCTATCTTTAATGCCTCTAAGAACTGCCATGGAAAGTCGATCCAATTCATCGTTGGCTTCCGCCTGAGGGCCTGCCCGAAAAGGCATGAGTGCAAGCTTTCCCCCTTTGGCCAAAATCGATTCATTTAAGACGGTACCAGTGGCAGAAGCCGATGGCTCCAGAGAAATTTTCTGAACTGGTTTATGGGCGCAGCTTATCAGTAGTAAGCAACAAAGGGGGGGAATAATTTTCTTTAACATACTATTAAAAGGATAAATCTTTTCCCAAATTTTTAAAACGAATATCTTTTTCATCGTAAATCTCCCCAAAAAGCTCTTCTAAGACATCTTCCATACTTACTAAGCCTATATTTTTGCCGGCATTATCTCTGACAATAAATAAATGTTGATGAAGGCTCTGAAACTTCTCCATTAAGGCATCGGTCTTTATCGTGTGATTGACAAAAATGGGTTTAAGCATCCATTCTTTGATTTTGGAATTGAGATTGTCCTTGGCCATCTCACGCAAAAGAATACGGTGCTGAACAATGCCCACGATGTTGGAAGTGTTTTGCTGATAAACAATGATCCGGCTATAAGGAGAGGAGATGATTTTATCCTTAAACTCTTGTAAAGTTTTTTCTGCCGGCAGCATGTAGGTTTGCCGAATGGGTTTCATGACTTGCGAAGCCCTCAGGTCATTAAGATGAAACACCCGATTACATAATTCCGCCTCATCCATTTCCACGGTGCCTGCATCGCGACCAATTTTAAGCATCATTTTAATTTCCTCTTCCGTCACACGAAAGGACTCTCGACTTTTAAAAATCTTAACAACTAAGGTACTGCCCCTCACCAGGGGTCCTAAGATTTCTGCAAGAATCCGCACTGGCTTGGCCACGGTTAAAGACACCGGTGTCTTAAAATGTTCCCCGATCGCTTTAGGAATAACCTCGCCTACAAAAATAATCAAAAACGTCAAGACAGCGGAAATCAATCCCAGCCAATGATTGCCATAGCGCAGAGTGATTTGCTGACCGATGAACATGGAACCCACGATGTTGACACAATTATTAACAATCACCAGAGAGGCTACAGCCATGGCCATATTTTCTTTCAGATACAAAAGATCTCTGGCCCCGTGGCGTTTTTGTTCTAGCAGAATGCGTGAACGCAAATGAGGCACGCTTAAAATCGCCGCTTCCGACATGGAACACAGAAAGGAAAGAAAAACAATTAAAAAAATAAAGGCGATTAATGACAACATAAATTATTAACCCTGAGCGAAGTCGAAGGGCTATCCAAAAATATAACGATCGACGACGTACCTGGAAAAAACAAACGCACAGGTAAAAGCCGGAGAGACAGCATTTAACACATGCACGCTATTTTGATCCCCTTCCACCACGAAATCCTGCACCAGAGACAATGTCTGCTTATCCAAAAGCTGGGCCCTTATACCAGGGGCTGTCCACTGGGTAAAGCCCTTAGGGTCGATACTTTGTACCATAGCCTGGGCTAAAGCGACAAAGTAACTCTTATTGTATTTGCGAATCTCCTCAAAGGCAAGAGTTCGAAAGCCGAAAGCATTTTTCAAAAAAAGTTCTGTTTCGAAACGTAACACCTCTACCATTTCTCCCGGATTAAAACCAGTGTGGAAATCGTAGTTCTCCCGCCAAAAAGCAGGAGTAGCAGTGGGCCCAATTTTAATATCGCCACCAACAGTTTTGGTGAAATGCACCCCCAGGAAAGGATTTTTCAAATTAGGAACAGGATAAATATGCATTTTCACATCGGTTTTATTCTTGGTGTATTTTAAATAGAGGCCTTTAAAAGGAATCATCGTATACTTTTGACCAAAGCCAAAATCTTGGGCTACTTGATCGGCATAAAGACCAGCACAGTTGATGAGCTGGCCAGCTTCTAGTTCTCCTTGAGAGGTTTGGATGACAGAACCTTGATGTCCTAAATATTTGGTATCGTAAACAAACATGACCCCCTGACCAACGAGGTCCTCTTTAAGTGCTTTGCAGACCTCTTTAGGATCGACGCTAGCGGTGGCCGGTGAATAAAGCGCCCGCTTATAAGTTCTCACGTTCGGCTCTAAGTCGCGAGCTTCTTGTTCATCAACTAAGCGCACATTGGCACCGTTGCGCTTTCCTCGACGAAGAAGTTCATCTAATTGGCCCAGCTCATACTCATTGGCAGCGACCACCAATTTACCGCATTCATTGAGTTTCAAACCACGGCTACGGGCATAGGCCTTCATGGCCCGATTACCTTCCACGGTAAATTTGGCCTTGAGGCTGTCGGCTGTATAGTAAAACCCCGCATGCAAAACACCGCTATTGCGGCCCGAGGCATGCTGGGCTTCCTGGAACTCCTTATCAATGATGACAATGGAGGCGTTTAACCGACGGGATTTGATGGCATAGGCCATGGTGAGGCCAATAATGCCGCAACCAACGATCACGAACTCATACTTTTTCATAACACAGGGCATTGTAGCGTTTCAGAGGATAAATGCAATTATAAAATAGTATGTTATAATTAAATTCGAATATTCGGATTTCGAACTCTATAAAACAACGGAGGTAATTATGCCCCAAAACGCTCCTTATGTATTAGACATGAAACCGGGGATTTATGCCTGGTGCGCCTGCGGCCTTTCCAAAAACCAGCCATTTTGCGACGGCAGCCACAGCTCCACACCATTGCGCCCCATCATGGTGCACATCACCGAAGACAAAAAAGTCGCCTGGTGCGGCTGCAAGGCCAGCAATAAAAAACCATACTGCGATGGAACGCATAAAAACTTGAGGAATTAGCAGAATCTTTTGTTGACATATGTACAATATATTGTACAATTTTAGTAGGAGGATCAATTATGAAATCAATCACTTATAGTCACGCCCGGCAACACCTAGCAGAGGCCATGAAAAATGTCTGTGCCGACCATGATCCCATCATTGTCACAAATAAAAATAATAACTGTGTGGTCATTGTATCTTTAGATGATTATGAAGGCCTGCAGGAAACAGCTTACCTGCTGCGCAGCCCAAATAATGCGCGCAGGTTATTTGAATCCATCAAACAAATCAAATCAGGTAAAGGAAAAATCAAACAATTATGAAATTAGTTTTTTCCGACCATGCTTGGGAAGACTATCTCTATTGGCAAAATAATGATAAAAAAATTGTAGAAAAAATTAACCAACTTATGAAAGAGATTTCCCGCAGCCCTTATACCGGTATAGGCAAACCGGAACCTCTAAAACATACTCTTTCAGGCTATTGGTCCCGCCGTATTAATGACGAACACAGATTCGTCTATAAAGCCGATAAAGACCATCTTTACATCATTCAACTTCGCTATCACTATTAATGAATACGCGGGAATTGAGTCTTAGTTAGGGGGCTGAAACGGAGTTGTTAATTCCGACGACCTACGGGAGTCCTCGGTAAGAGAAGACAACAGCGGCGAGGAGGAGACGGGTTTAATGTCCAGGATGATGGGAATCAGGCCATCGATATGGATATTTTCTAAATTCTGTTGGGCTATCGGCAGCGGCACGCCGTTGCCGTCACGCTTAATTTGCAGGTTCAAGTTAGCTGCGTTAAAGTCGATACCACCAGGAGCCGTCATCGCTTGGTCCGCATTCACAGTTTGAGGCAGGCTGAATTCCGCATAAGACACAAAAGCCTCATGAACCATGCGATCTACTTGGGTTGGATTTCTCA
>JAHFGE010000080.1 GCA_023247575.1 Candidatus Omnitrophota bacterium
TAAAGCTTTATTAGATACTATGCAAAGACCTATTCAAGAAGCTGGCCCTTCGCAGCCGGTGGAAATTTTGGGGCTTTCCGAAGTCCCTGTTGCTGGAGAAGTGTTTTATGCCGTCGAAGATGAGCGCAAAGCCCGTGAAATCGCCGAAGTCCGTCAGGAAAAATTAAAGAATGAAAAACTTTCTGGCACGGCCAAAGTTTCTTTAGAAGAACTGTATTCCCAAATTCAGCAAGGACACATTAAAGAACTAAGGATCGTTATTAAAGCGGATGTGCAAGGTTCTGTAGAAGCCATTCGAGAAGCTCTGCAAAAAATTCCTACCGATGAAGTGAAGTTGCGCATTATGCATGTGGGTGTGGGGGATATTAATGCCTCCGACGTACTTTTGGCCTTGGCCTCCGACGCCATCATTATTGGTTTTAATGTAGCTATTGATAATAAAGCCAAGGAAGAATTGGAAAAGACACCGGTGGACGTTCGTCGGTACCGCATTATTTATGATGCGGTGGAGGATGTTAAAAAAGCCTTGGAAGGGCTTTTAGCCCCTAAGCTTAAACGTCATTTTGTTGGCAAGGTCGAAATCCGTCAGGTACTTAATTTAAGCAAGTCTGGCATTGTGGCCGGATGTTATGTGCAAAAAGGGAAAATCCGCTCTAAAAGCCAGATTGATATTCTACGTAATGACCAGGTTGTTTTCACTGGCCATGTCAGCACCTTAAAACGTTTTAAAGATGATGTCAAAGAAGTGTCCGAGAATTTCGAATGTGGTATTACTTTGAATAATTTTACGGATATTCAAGTGGGAGATATCATTGAAGCCTTCGATATCGAGCAAATCGCCCGCAAACTCTAATAAAATAGTCTTCTCCGCCATGCGGCCGACGGGAAAGTTGCACTTGGGGCATTGGCTGGGAGCTTTAAAGAATTGGGTGGAACTGCAAAAGAGTCATCAATGTATTTTTGCCATTGCCGATTGGCATGCGTTAATGAGTGAATATGAAGACAGCCACCATTTGGGAGAATACGGCATCGACATGGCGATTGACTGGATAGCCTCTGGTATCGATCCCAATAAATCCATTCTGTATCGGCAATCGGATGTCCCTGAGCATTTGGAATTGCAAATGGTTTTATCCTGCATAACTCCCTTAGGCTGGCTGGAAAGAAATCCCACCTATAAAGAACAATTAAAGGAAATCACCAGCCGCAATTTGCAGACATACGGGTTTTTAGGTTATCCGGTTTTGCAGGCGGCGGATATTTTACTTTACAAAGCTAACGCTGTACCTATTGGGGAGGACCAATTGCCGCATCTGGAACTCTGTCGTGAAATTGCCCGACGGTTTAATTTTTTGTATAAAAAAGAGTTTTTTCCTGATTGTCAGCCGATTTTAACTCAAACGCCGCGGTTGTTGGGCATCGACAGGCGAAAAATGAGTAAAAGTTATGATAATGCCATTAATTTATCTGATTCCATTGAGGTTATTCATCAAAAGTGCGCTCAAATGATAACAGACCCTAAAAGAATCCGCAAAAGTGATCCGGGTCATCCGTATGAATGCAATGTCTATAGCTATTATGAAATTTTAGCCCCGGAAATAAAGTCAAAGGCTTACACCTGGTGTACGCAGGCCCTGAAAGGGTGTACTGAATGTAAAAAAATTATGGCTGATAAAATTTGTGATTACTTAGGGGTCATGAGGGAAAAACGTGCTAAAATCGAAAAAAATAGAAATAGCGTTCGTGATATTCTTCATGAAGGGGCTAAAAAAGCTAGGTCGATCGCTCAAAAAACCATGGCGGAAGTCCGCCAGGCCGTGTTTGGCAATTCTTAAATATGTCTTACAAACTCCAGCTGGAAAAATTTGAAGGCCCGCTTGATCTGCTTTTGTATCTTATCAAAAAAAATGATATAGATATTTGCGACATTCCGATAGCTACTATTACCGACCAATATATGGCTTATATTGCCACCATGAAATTATTAAACCTGGAGGTGGTGGGCGACTTTTTAGTCATGGCAGCGACCCTCATGCAAATCAAATCCAAAATGCTTCTGCCGCCGGATCCTTTGGCTAACCCCGAAGAGATCGAAGACCCCCGAAGTGAACTGGTGCGCCGCCTGCAGGAATACCAGCAATTTAAACAGGTGGCGGAGGGTTTAAAGGAAAAGGAGATCTTTCGCCAGAGTTTATTTAGCCGTTTAGTAGACGAAGAGGCCATGAATCAAATCAAAGAGGATTCCAAAGAAATTTTTATTGAAGCCAGCTTATTTGATTTAATCAGTGCCTTTAACGAGGCCATCAGAAAAATTCCTGAAAAGCAGCCGTATGAAGTTGATGAAGACCAGTTTACCGTGGAGGGACAGATTCATGGTATCTTGCATCGTTTGGTGGAATTTCCCAAAATTTCTTTGAGAGAATTGTTTAATAAGGCTTCCTGCAAAATGGAAGTCATTTGCACCTTTGTGGCCATTTTGGAACTCGTCCGGCTTAAAGAAATAGTGGCTTTTCAAAGGCGGGCTTTCGAGGATATTGAAATTACCCGCAACATGTCCAACGAAGTAGCCCCGCTGGCTGATTAAATTATGGATGAAATCAAACGTCTTGTTATCAGTGAACAAGCCCAAGAAGATGAAGTTATCAGTATTTCTTTAAGGCCTCAAACTCTCCATGAGTTTGTGGGCCAAAAAGATGTGGTTGCTGCCTTAAAAATTGCCATCGTAGCTGCCCAGCAACGGGCAGAACCGCTGGAACATATCTTGTTTTCTGGTCCACCGGGTTTAGGCAAGACTTCTCTGGCCCATATCATCGCTCATGAAATGCACACTCGAATTACCGTGACCTCTGGGCCAGCCATCCAGCGGGCAGGGGATTTTATTGGCATCCTGACCAATTTGGAAAAGGGCGATATTCTTTTTATTGATGAAATTCACCGGCTTTCCAAGACGGTGGAAGAATTTTTATACCCGGCCATGGAAAATTTTAAAATCGATTTTATTGTTGATAAGGGTCCGTATGCCAAAACCATTAACTTTAACCTTAAACCCTTCACCCTCATTGGTGCCACTACCCGCAGCGGGCTTTTGGCCACACCTTTGCGTAATCGATTTGGCATTTTTCATCATTTAGAATTTTATCAGCAGGAGGAGTTGGCTACGATTATCAAATCCTCGGCGGTCAAATTAGCTGTTGATATCGATGGGCCGGCCTCAAATGAGGTTTCCCGCCGCGCTCGCGGAACGCCACGCATAGCCAACCGTCTGCTTCGCCGTTGCCGGGACTATGCTCAAGTCAATCCTTCGACTTCGCTCAGGATTGACACTGAGCAAGGTCGAAGTGTCAAGGCCGGTCAGAATCGTATTGACAGCACCATTGTTTTAGAGTGTATGAAAGCTCTGCGCATTGACGAACATGGCCTGGATGATTTGGACCGCCGGCTTTTAAAGGTCATCAAGACCAATTACCAGGGGGGGCCTGTAGGTATTGAGGCACTCTCCGCCACTTTAAATGAGGAAGTAGACACTCTGGTGGATGTGGTTGAGCCATATTTGCTCAAAAACGGTTTTTTACGACGGACATCCCGGGGCAGAGAATTAACAGAGCTATCTTTAAAACATATGGGAGAATCGGTTTATGTTTAGACTACACTGTGTCATTGCGAGGACCCCTACTGCTGTCTTGCGACAGCAAGACGTAGGGGGACGAAGCAATCTAAAAAGATTGTTTCGCTTCCTACGGTCGCTCGCAATGACACTTGTCGGAACATTTATCTTAACGCTTCCTTCTTTGGCCAAAGGAGAACAAACGATGACATTAACCAGCCCGGCTTTTGAAAACAATCAAGACATCCCTGCTCAATATACCTGTGCGGGCGCCGACATCAATCCCCCTTTGACCATTAAAAATATTCCGCCTAAAACGGAAAGTCTGGCCCTTTATGTTCATGATCCGGACGCCGCGGTAGGCGAGTGGGCCCATTGGGTGGTTTACAATATCAAGCCTGAAACCCAAAACATCGCAGAAAATTCCATTCCAGGCACAGAACTTTTTAATGATTTTGGCAAATTTCATTATGGCGGCCCTTGCCCGCCGGCGGGTAAGCCCCATCATTATTTGTTTGAAATGTATGCCTTAAACCGCAAACTGGAAATTATTGAAGGGGGCACCATCAGAGATTTGCAGCAAGCCATGAAGGGCCATATCCTGGCTAAGTCCACACTGGTTGGCATCTATACCAAGCATTCCTGGTAAACATATTTTGAATTCTCTTGCACCTGTCATCGGCTTTACTATAATAATTTTATGTCCTATCGCTCCTTCGATTTAGATCGTTCCATTGCCAAAAAACAAATTGTCGCAGTCACAGGTCTATTATTAATCTTTTTTATTATTGCCCATTTAGCTGGTAATTTGCTTATTTTTGGCGGGCCCCAGGCTTTAAACGGTTATACTCAAAAGTTGGCCAGCTTCGGGCTTCTAAAGTCTGTGGCTGAATGGGGATTGTTTTTTATTTTTGGCATACATGTTTTGCTCACCGCCTCTTTAGTCCTGGAGAATATTCAGGCTAGAGGCGGGATAAGCCGTTATTCGATCGATAATTCCAAGGGGCCGCGCTGGTGGGAAACCCGGCTGATGCCCTATAGCGGCACTTATCTTTTGATCTATTTGATCTGGCATTTAATCGATTTTTCCTGGGCCAATCAGCATGGCATACGCAGTATCATTCACGGGGTCAGTTACGGTCTTTACGGTGTAGCGGTGAATTCGTTTAAAGACCCTTTGCATAGCTGGCTTTATGTTGTGGCCATGTTTTTTTTAGGCTTGCATCTGGCTCATGGATTCGAAAGCTTCATTCAGACTTTTGGATTTAATGACAGGCGCTTTGCCCCGGGTTTGAAAAAATTTAGCCGCTGGTTTGCTTTGAGTATGACGTTAGCGTATAGCTCGATTCCGTTGTATGTTTTATATATTTTGAAAATTTGATCGTAGGGGCGAATCGACGCCTGCCTGCCGGCAGGCAGCGTTCGCCCGTACATAAAAAATATATGTTAGATCCCAAAATTCCCACAGGTGCGCTGAAAGACAAATGGACCAATTTTAAGTTTAACGCTAAACTGGTCAACCCCGCCAATAAGCGTCAATATAAAATTTTGGTGGTAGGCACCGGTTTAGCCGGTGCTTCCGCGGCTGCGTCTTTGTCCGAGCTTGGTTACCAGGTGGAGAGTTTTTGTTTCCAGGATACTCCTCGACGGGCGCATTCTATTGCCGCCCAGGGCGGCATCAATGCCGCTAAAAATTATCCCAATGACGGTGACAGCATCCGACGCCTTTTTTACGACACCATTAAAGGCGGCGATTTTCGTTCTCGGGAGGCCAATGTTTATCGTCTGGCCGAGGTCAGCAACTGTATCATTGACCAATGCGTGGCCCAGGGGGTGCCTTTTGCCCGTGAATACAGCGGCTATCTGGATAATCGTTCTTTCGGCGGAGCGCAGGTCTCCCGCACTTTTTATGCCCGTGGCCAAACTGGCCAGCAGCTTTTGCTGGGCGCTTACCAGGCCCTGATGAAAGAAGTAGCCCGTGGGAATGTCAAAATGCACCCACGCACCGAAATGTTGGATTTGGTTGTCATCGACGGAGCGGCCCGCGGCATCACAGTGCGTAATCTTATTACCGGCCAAATTGAATCCCATACTGGCGATGCTATTGTTTTAGCCACTGGCGGTTATGCCAACGTATTTTATCTTTCCACCAATGCCAAAGGAAGCAATGCCACCGCTATCTGGCGGGCGCATAAAAAGGGGGCTTTTTTTGCCAATCCCTGTTTTACGCAGATTCATCCTACCTGTATCCCTGTGCATGGCGATTATCAATCCAAGTTGACGCTTATGAGTGAAAGTTTACGCAACGACGGCCGTGTGTGGGTGCCAAAAACGCCGAGAGATAAGCGCTTGCCGCATGAAATACCGGAAAGTGAACGCGATTATTTCCTGGAGCGTAAATACCCTGCCTTTGGCAACCTTGTTCCACGGGACATTGCCTCCCGCAATGCCAAAGAACTCTGCGATGCCGGCCGGGGGGTGGGATCGACGGGGCAGGCGGTTTATCTGGACCTTTCTGATGCCATTGGACGCGTGGGAGGGCAGGTTATTAAAGAACGTTACGGCAATTTGATGGACATGTATCAAAAAATTGTCGATGACGATCCTTATAAAACCCCGATGATGATTTATCCGGCGGTGCATTATGTGATGGGCGGGTTGTGGGTGGATTATACTTTGATGAGCAATTTGCCGGGACTTTTTGTTCTTGGGGAAGCTAATTTCTCCGACCATGGGGCCAATCGCTTGGGAGCCAGTGCGCTCATGCAGGGGCTGGCGGATGGCTATTTTATTTTGCCTTACACCATCGGCGATTATTTGGCTAAAAATAAACCCATAGATACAGGATTCAGTGATCATACGGAGTTTAGAAAGTGCGAGAGCGATACAAAAGCATGCATCAACAAACTACTTTCCATTAGGGGAAAGCGCAGCGTCGATGATTTCCATCGGCAATTAGGCAGATTGTTATGGGATCAATGCGGTATGGCCCGCAATGCCAAGGGTCTAAAAGAAGCTTTAGGACAAATTTCCCAAATTAGAGAAGAATTTTGGAAAAATGTCAATGTTTTGGGAAGCAACGAAGAATTTAATCAGGCCCTGGAGCGGGCAGGGCGGGTGGCAGACTTTCTGGAATTTGCCCAGTTGCTGGTAACGGATGCTCTGCATAGGGAAGAGTCCTGCGGCGGACATTTCAGGGAAGAATATCAAACCCCCGAAGGGGAAGCACTGCGCCGCGATGACCTTTTTGCTTATGTGGCGGCCTGGCAGTTTAACGGGGTAGGCAAGGAGCCTATGCTTCACAAAGAAGAATTAAAATTTGAA
>JAHFGE010000081.1:0-3852 GCA_023247575.1 Candidatus Omnitrophota bacterium
TCTCCCCTTAACATCATCAACGAAATCATGCGCCCTGCCTTTTGAATATCCCGACGGAAAGAAAAGTATTTCGGGTTGCAGCAGGTGCAGACTCCAGTATTGTGAATATTTTCTTTCTTTAAACCCGCTTTTAGAAGTTGTTTATAATTGTTTTTCGTCATATCTACGTATAGTTTACCACCTCGTTCAATGATTTCATCGGGAAAATATTGACGGAACTCTTGGCTCACCTCATAACAGCAAGGCTGAATGGCCGGCCCCAACACCGCTTGAATATGTTCCGGCTGGCTGCCAAAAGTCTCTTTCATGCGACCAACGGTTTTATAAGTAATTTCTTTGGCTGTCCCTTTCCATCCGGCATGGACGATACCAACAGCGCGCTTGACACGATCAAACAGCAGCACCGGTACACAATCAGCGGTACGAATGGCGACGGGTAAATTTTTCTGGCAGGTTATGTAGGCATCCGCATCCGGACAACCATGAGAGGAATACGAGGAATCTTTGGCAACCAGAATATCATCGCCATGGATCTGCTTGCGCCAGAACACATGGGACACATCCATACCACATTCTTTTTTTAAGTACGCTCTTTGCGCCGTGGTTAAAGGCGCATCAAAGTCCGTAGACTGAAAATTCATGCTTGCATCGCCGATAAAAGCGACCGCATTCTGATCTGCAAAAAATCTCATACTTCCTCTAATAATGGTTTTTCTACAGGATTTGGCAGATCCTGCCTGCCGGCAGGCCCCGCCATTGGCGGGGCAGGCAGGTCCTGAACATCACGCAGTTTTCTTTCAATGGTGCGGGATTTACGGGTGGCATCTTCAATGTTTTTGCTGGCCAAATCCAATTTTTCCTTGGTTTTCTCCAACAGGTCACCAAATTTACCAAACTCTCCCTTCACAGCCCCCAGCATCGCCCAAACTTCACTAGCTCTTTTTTCCACCGCCAGCGTACGAAAACCCATTTGCAAACTATTGAGTAAGGCTGCAATGGTGGTGGGCCCTGCTAAAATCACTCGAAAATCTTTACGCATATTATCGGCAAGTCCTGGCCGACGGAGAACCTCAGCATACAATCCTTCTGTCGGTAAAAATAGTATGCCAAAATCCGTCGTGAAAGGCGGCTCAAGATATTTATCACGAATATTTCTTGCCTCTAGCTTTAATCTGGCATCCAAGGCCTTGGAAGCCTGTTCAATCATCTCTAGGTTGACTGCCTCTTGCGCATTTTGCAACCGTTCATAATCTTCGGTGGGAAACTTAGCATCGATAGGTAAATAGACCGGCCGATCTCCATCTCCAGGCAATTTGATGGCAAATTCCACCGGATCATGGCTATTGGGCTTAGGAATGCAATTGCGCTCATATTGCTCAGGAGTTAAAATTTGCTCGAGAAGATTGCCCAACTGGGTCTCACCCCAAGTGCCGCGGGTTTTCACATTGACCAAAACTTTTTTTAAATCGCCTACTCCGGCAGCCAAATTTTGCATCTCTCCTAAGCCTTGGTGCACCTTCTCGAGGCGATCACTGACTAATTTAAACGATTCTCCTAAACGTTTTTCAAGAGTGGCCTGGAGTTTCTCATCGACCACTTCCCTCATTTTCTCGAGCTTAAGGCTATTGTCCTGCTGAATATCGCTAAGCTTTCTTTCCACAGCTTCACGGATACGCTCGAGTTTTTGCTCATGCATTTGGGCAAAAGAATTTAGATTCTGGGCCATGATCTGTTGGCTGCGGTCCTGATTATTCTCCAGAGCACTTTGACGGGCCAAAAGGACTACTAATAAAACAATCACGACGATCATTAAAATAATGGAAACCATTACCATGGAATACTCCCCTGCTCGTATTGAAGCAATTTTCCTTTTGCGTCAAAATACAGATAAACTTTATCTTTCGCCTTCATCGGTAACCCATGCCGGTACAGCCATTGCTCCTGGTGCTGGCCTGGCGTTTCTATTCTCTTAATTAAAATCGGCTCACCAAAAACCTGAAGGATTTCTTTTTGATTCGAATATTTTTTAATTTTCCCAGACTTAATAGCCGTTAGCAAGGCATCATAATGAGTGTCAATACTATTAACAATTTTTTCCTGGACTTCTTTGTCTCTCGCATAATCACCCAAGGTCATAATCTCATCTATGTGGTCTAATAGAGAACAGCCGCTAAAGCAGGCTAACAAAGTTAGTGTCATCGCGCCCGCCCTGGCCTTCGGCCAAATCGGCGGGCCAGGGAGTCCCCGAAGGGGACGTGGCGATCTTTTAAAAGATTGCTTCGTCCCGCCGTTGGCGGGACTCGCAATGACACTCATCATCATTATTTAGAAATATTAATTTTTTCTTCCTGCAGTTTATCTAATGTTACCGCAATTTCCCTCAAACGTCTCTGAATTTCTTTCAATCTGATACCCCACTCCTTGATCATCCCAGGGGCACGGCCAAAAGCATCGGAGAGAAAGCGGGATTTCACATAACTTTCGGTCTCTAAATCCCCTCTCTCTTTTTCCAAGGCTTTGATCTCATTTTTGATTTCTCCCAGACGGCGCAGGGCTTGATGGTGCTTGGTATGGGCATCAATCACCTGCGGCGGCAAAGGGGCTAATTTTGTCTTTTCCTTCTTGGCTTTGGCTTGGGTGGCCGCTCTGACCGCTGGCGCCTTGTGCTTTTGCTCCAGGTCCATACCGGTCTTTTTTCCCAAGTAATAATCCAAGCTGCCGTGATAATGTTTCAGGGTACCGTTATTGACTTCTACGATATGGTTGGCCATTTGTTTCATGAAAAATAAATCGTGGCTAATAAATAACAAGCTGCCCTGGTATTTTTGGAAACAGCTTGTCAAGGCTTCGACACCGTCGATATCCAAATGGGTGGTGGGTTCATCTAAACAAATAAAATTGGGCGGATTAAGTAACAATTTAGCTAAAATCAAGCGGCTTTTCTCTCCACCGGAAAGCACATTCACCGGCTTCAATACATCGTCGCCTCTAAAATTGAAAACGCCTAACAGGGTACGCGCCTGAGCCTGAGGCACACTGCGCTGGGTGGCTGACATCAGCTCTTCAAAAACGCTGCGCTGAGGATTCAGCACATCCAAACGCGTTTGAGAAAAATAACCCAAATCTACTTGATGGCCAAGTTTATACTCACCGCTATCAAAAGGAACAATGCCAGAGGCCATCTTCAAAAGGGTTGATTTTCCAGCGCCGTTAGGGCCAACCAAACATACTTTTTGTCCTCGGGTGATTTCAAACTCCATATGATCATAAACCTTCTTTTCTCCGTAAAACTTACAGATTTTGCTCATGGTCAAAACACTGTAGCCGCTTTCGCGGGTAGAGGGAAATTCAAAATCGCGGATAGAGTGTTTTTCCATTGGGATATTAATTTCCTCCAGGCGTTCTAACTGACGGCGTTTGTTGCGCACCGCACCGGAGAAATTGGGTTGAGCGTGAAAGCGTTCGGCAAAACGTTCCAATTGCTCACGCTTTTTCTCGATGACCTTGGCCTGTTTTTCCAGGGACCGCAGCCGTAGGGCTTTGGCTTGTTCGTATTCTTCATAGTTGCCTTTGACCTTCGTCGCCCTCCCATTTTCTAGGACAATGGTATAATTAGTCACATCGTTTAAAAAGACCTTGTCGTGAGAAATGATTAAAAATGTACCGGGATATTGGGATAAATAACTTTTCAGCCAAAGGGTGGCATCCAAATCTAAATAGTTGGTCGGCTCATCCAACAATAAAAGATCGTAATGATAGACCAACAGCTTGGCTAACTGCGCACGCATTTGCCAGCCGCCGGAAAGCTGGGCCATGGGCTTATAAAATTCCTCTTCCTTAAAACCTAGGCCG
>JAHFGE010000081.1:3862-6918 GCA_023247575.1 Candidatus Omnitrophota bacterium
GGCCGGTTAAAATTTTCTCCGCCTTATGTTCGATCTCATAAATCCCTTTTTGCTCCAACAGTTCTATAATATCCCCATAACGGCTACCGTCCGCTTTATGTTCGTCCTCCAATTGATGTTTTTCTTCCAAAAGCTGGCGGATTTCGTCATTACCGCCAGTCATCTCCTCCATGACCGTGCGTTGGGATGGATACTGCGCCTCCTGGGCCATGTAGCCAATTTTAGTGCCCTTTTGAATTTGTAAACTACCAGAGGAGGTTTCCACCTGGCCCAAAATAATTCTAAACAAGGTGGTTTTGCCCGCGCCATTAGGACCGGTTAATCCGATACGTTCATGAGGAAAGATGCTCAGCGTAATATTGTTGAACAACAAGCGTTGATCGAAATTTTTGGAAATATTTAAGAGAGTAACCATAATTAGGATCTGAGCTTCAGGATTTATCCGTTCGCTACAAAATTCCCGCCGTCCTCTATGGGTTACGGCTCGGCTGTTTTAAAGACCAATTCTTTATTTAAACATCCTCGCCATAACACCTTGAGGACTTTTGCCGAGAATTTTTAATCGCTCACGGCCAAATCCTTCATCTCTATAATAAAAGGGATTGGTTTATTTTCTGAAATTCGTATTATACCCCCACCACTTGCCACCCCTAAACTTAAAATTTATCACAAAATCTACTACTTAACGATTTTGACTACATGCAAGTGTTGTGGGGGATTGGGGGTATCCGTTTGAAGAAAATAAACTAATCCCTTTTTAATTGGCCTACCTCCTGTTGCGTCAAATGCCTCCACTGCCCCACTTTTAAATCACCTAAGCCCAACGGTCCAATGCTAATACGTTTTAAAAAATATACCACATGGCCCACACTGATTAACATCCGTCGGATTTGCCGTTTTTTCCCCTCATGAATGGTCATTTCAAACTCCGTATGGGGGCCATTATAACGAACTTTATGGATACGGCAAGGAGCGGTTTTTTCGTCTTCAATGGTAATCCCCTGTTCCAATTTCTTTTGAGTGTCTGTACTCAATCGCCCTTTGACATGCACCACATAAATCTTGTCCAAATGAAACCTTGGATGCATAAGCCGATGGGCCAACGCCCCGTCATTGGTCAGCAGCAAAAACCCTTCGCTGTCTTGATCCAGACGGCCTACCGGAGAAACATGGTGTAAGTCTTTCGGCAAAAGGTCTAAAACTATTTTTTCGGCATGGGGGTCGTCTTTGGTGGTGGTAAACCCAACGGGTTTGTTAAGCATCACATAGGTATATTTTTTAACAGCCACAGGATGCCCGTCGACGAGAATAGATTCACCACCCTGCACATCAAAGGAAGGCTCCTTGATGGTTCGGCCATTGACCTTCACGCGTCCGGATTGAATGACGGTCATCGCTTCTCGTCGGGAACATATACCGTTATGGGAAAGGAACACCTGTAAACGCATCAAATCCTTAAAGAGGATTTGTCCAAACTACGTTGGCGCAAGGCCTCATAAATGACAATGGCCGCACAAACCGATACATTTAAGGAATCCACTTGGCCCTGCATGGGAATTTTTATACTCGTATCGGCATGTTGGTGCCAGAAATCACTTAAACCTTTGTCTTCACTGCCCAAGATAATGGCTAAGGGGCCGGTTAAATCAGCTTGCGTATATTCTTGATGACCTTGTGGAAATAGGCCACAGGTTTTAATTTTATAACGCTTTACAAAATCTAAAATAGCCTGATGGTCGGCAATGGCCGTCGGGACAGTAAACACGCAACCAGTGCTGGCTCGGATCACATTGGGGTTATATAAATCCGTTTTTACATCAGCAATCAAGAGGCCATCGACACCCGCAGCATCACAGGTACGCAAAATCGCCCCCAGATTCCCCGGCTTTTCCAATGACTCCACCATCACATAGAGGCCTTGAGCCTTAGGCTTTAAATCACAGAGCGCCTTATGCGGCATGCGGGCAATGGCTAACAACCCTTCCAGGCGCTGACCAAAGGTCATTTTTTCAAATACCGTCTGGTTGACCTCAATGATTTTAGCTGATTGTTTAAGTAATGCTAATAACTGCTGCTGGGGGCGGCGTTGCCATAAAGGCCGACAAACAAAAATTTTATCTATCTCCACTCCCGCATGGCAGGCTCGTTCAATCTCACGCACGCCGTCGATCAACATGAACTGCTTTTCACGGCGAACGCCAGCCTCTCGTAAGGCAATAGTTTGTTTGATTAAAGGATTTTGCAGACTGGTAATAACCTCAACGCTCATACCTTAAAACCTTTTCAATGTGGGTGTTGACCTGGAAAGCCATCGTCTCCCACGAACGGATCATTTCTTTTTTTCTTAATGGCCATAACTGGTCCCAAGTTTCCCATCCGCTTTTCGGGCCTGGGCGATTGATCCATGGCCCATTAGGATAATAACTAAAAATACCATCGGGAAACATATAATTTTTGACGGCTTTATAAGTCCAGTAGGCACGATGAAAACCAAAGTCATCAAAAATGCCCAGCACGTCTTTAACCCAAGTTTGTTCACCATAAAGCCCCTGCCGGCAATGGACACCATATTCTCCTACAAAAATTGGCACATTCCTCTTTTTGGATATCTGCGCATAGCCAGAAAGAAACCGATGCATGTCCGCACGATCGGATGGCTTTAAAGGGTAATGTAGTCCAGGGACAAAATTAAAAGTAAACTCTAGGGCTCCATAATAATGGATGCTTAAAGAGAGATTATCATCTGCGAAGTCTTCCAGGACACCGATGTCCTGAGCCCAGCGTAACCCTTCCACAAACAGGATATGATTGCGATCGACTTTACGAATGACTTGAATAAGTTCTTTATAAAAACGGTTTAAGACAGCCCCCTCTTCTAAAACCGGCTCATTTAACACATCGTAACCAGCCACGGCAGTGTCATCTTTAAAATGATTGCTTAGAAATTCCCACAAGGCTAAGGTTCTTTTCCAATTGGATTTAACTGTCCATAAATTGGCCTTGCCTAAACTGTCTGAATGCCAATCGTGGTTTTGTGCGCCAGGGGCCGCATGCAA
>JAHFGE010000082.1 GCA_023247575.1 Candidatus Omnitrophota bacterium
TTTCCCAGTTCGGAGACCGAGTTTACCAGATGGCCCTGGTGGGTCTGATGGCGGCGCGTCATCCAGGATCAACGGTGGAATTGGCCAAACTGCTTTCCTTTACTATTATCCCTGTCTTTACTATCGGCCCCATCGCCGGCGTTTATATTGACCGTTGGAATAGGCGCAACACGCTTTTTGTTTGCGATTTTATCCGCGGGGTGTTGGTGTTATTCATGGCTTTTTATCTGATGCATTTGCCGGTCATATGGCCGGTCTATGTGGCGGTCTTTGTGATATTTTCTTTCAGCCGATTTTATGTGCCGGCCAAGATGTCGTTTATTCCTGAAATTGTACGCCAGGAGGATTTGCATATTGCGAATTCTCTGGTGACCACCACCGGCATGATTGCCCTGGTGCTGGGGGCGCTTTTGGGCGGGATCATTGTCGAATACGCCGGCCCCTTCGGTGGGTTTCTATGGGACGCTCTGGCCTATTTTATCTCCGGACTTTTGGTGTTCTCCATTTCCACTTTCCGTCATCCTTTGCCCGATAGCCACGCTTTTATTGTTGGCACTCAAAGAATGCTGCAGGCAGAAAGAAGTGTTTGGCATGAAATCAGGGAGGGCATCGGTTATATTCGCTCCCAAAAAGAAATCAGTTTTGTTTTTTTTATGATGTCTATTCTGTTTGCGGCCGCCGGTTCGATTTATGTGGTCATCATCATCTTTGTGCAGCAGGCCTTTCACAGCATCACCAGAGATTTGGGTTTCCTGGCTGTGCCGTTGGGAGTTGGTCTTTTTTTAGGAAGTTTATGCTATGGCCGATGGGGAAGAAAGATCCCTGCTTTTAAGACCATCTTTTGGTCATTGGTTCTGGGAGGCGCCATGATCGTTTTATTTGCTTCTTTGGTGGAAGGCACGCATAACCGTTGGTTAGCTATGGGATTATCTTTGGTTTTGGGGTTTGTCGTCGGTCCGGTGGTGATCGCCTCTAACACCGCGGTCAATCAGTTTGCTTCCAGGGCCATGTCAGGCAAAGTTTTCGCGGCTTTGGAATTTGTCATGTACCTGGCCTTTCTGGTGGCTATGCTGGCCACCTCATGTTTAGCCGATTATATTGCCCGTGTATGGATTTTAATCGGCGTGGGTGGTATATTCTTAGGCGTGGGGGTGGTAGGATTGATGCGATATAGGACAAAGGGAGGATAAATGAATTTCGCAGTTCTAGCCTCTGGCAACGGTAGCAATCTGCAGGCGATTATTAACGCTATCAAAAAGAAAAAGATTAACGCCAATTTAAAGTTGGTCGTTAGCGACAAAGCGGACGCCACTGCGCTGGTGCGGGCCCAGAAAGCTAAAATTGCCACGTGCACTATTAATCCTAAAAATTTTGATACAAGGGAAGATTTTGATCGCAAGATTTTAGAACACTTCAAAGAATTTCCTATCGACTTTGTGGTGTTGGCCGGCTACATGCGGCTTTTAAGCCCTTATTTTATCCAACAGTATTTTCATAAAATTATCAATATTCATCCCGCCCTCTTGCCGTCTTTTAAAGGTACGCATGGCATTCGTGAGGCATTCGCATACGGGGTTAAAGTCACGGGGGTCACGGTGCATGTGGTGACCGAAGACATGGATGCCGGGCCGATTCTCGCCCAGGAAGCGGTTAAGATTACGACCAAAGATACCTTGGAGAGCTTAACTGAGAAAATTCACCGGGTAGAGCATCGGCTTTACCCTAGAGTGATTGATTGGTTTGCGAAGTCTCTTTCTCGTCGTCAAATTGGGCCTGGCCGTCTTTAAAGCGGATATGGATGAGTCGACTCTTGGGTTCTTTGGGCTTGTCCTCACCAAAATCTGACAGCTGCTGCTTGTCGAAGATGTATTTTTTGCCCATGCGCATGTTATTGAGCCTCACATTGGTAAAATCCTCGAAGTTGTAATACCTCAGCGTATCGGCCACGATTCCCATAATAGTTTTGTCATAATCAGGAGACGGAGGAAAATCACTACGCTGGAATTTAAAACGAATACGGTTAAGGATTTGTTTGGTTAGAAATTCCGACATAGGGATGTCTCTGTATTGGACGTGGGTCCCTGTTTCATCGCCGATCATGACAGAAGATCCTTTTTGATCGGCTAAAAACCGTTTCATAAGCTCTTCGTAAGGAATGTCCTGGGCCCAGTAACGCATAAAGTCCTGCAGATAAAATATGTTTCTGGTTTCAATGCCTTTTTTGATGTCGGTGATGATAATCGAGAAAAATTGCGGCTGCTCTTCACCGGCCTTAGGTTTAGAGTTAAAGAATACATCCGAGATGGCGGTATAAATATTATTCTGGTTTTTGATGTAACTGTCGGTGTAGGAACTGTTAAAGCCATAGTCTTCGCCTGGCTTGGTCTTTAAATTTTTAATCACGTCATATTCAAAAGAGAAGACTCCGTTGGCAAATTTTCCGTCGCTGTAATTAAGAGCCAATGGGGAAGCGTTCTTGGGTTCTGTGCCGGCAGCGCCCTTGGTTTGCACTTCATAATCAAAAATAGGATCCTTGGTGGGCAGATAAATCCAAAAGGTGTGGCCGACCTTGCGGGTGCGTACATGCAGATTAAAATCCTTCAGGCATTTGGCCTCAAACTTTTTCTGAGCCTCGCTGACCGACAACGGAACTTCTGTCTTATGACTGCATCCGCCAAAGACAAAGATAGCCACCATAAAAAAAGGAAGAAATTTATGGTTCGACTCGACCCGCCAAAGGCGGGTCTTGTCCTTCGACAAGCTCAGGACCCTGAGCGAGCGAAGCGAGTCGAATGGGCTCACCACTTTAGAAGAGTTGAACCACCCTGCATCGCACCGAGTGCCTTTATCAAAATGCTCGGCACGAGGTGAGCGAACGACGAGCATCAGCGAGGAGCGAGTCGAAGGGTTATAGGGCCGGACGGGACGCAGGCCGGATGTTAAATTTCTGGAAAATGGCTTCGATATCATCGTATTCAAGTTCTCCTTTAGCCATCAATTCTTGGGCAAAGGTATCCAGGAGCTCCTTGTTATTATTTAAGACGGTGGTGACTTCTTTCAGACAGGTTTGCAGGATGTCCTGGACGTCATTGTCCAGGATTTCTTTGGTTTTCTCGGAGAGGAACATGATATTATTGTATGGCCTGGACAGCAAGGAGTGGAAGTCCCCTATAAGGCCGCTTTTGCCCATCCCATAACGCCAGACCATGGCGTGCGCCATTTGCATGGCACTATAAAAGTCACTGCCCACAGCTCCACCAACGCCTGAAGAAGAGGTGCCGAATTTCATGAGTTCAGCGGCATAGCTGCCTATAGAAACTTTGATATTAGCCAGTAAATATTCACGGTTGGTGGAGTGCATCTCTTCCGATGGCCGCTGGTAGATAAATCCTAATGCCCCCCGATGAGGAATGATGGTGGCTTTAATGACGTCATTGGACGGATGCAGCAAATAAGCGATCAGGGCGTGACCGGCCTCATGGTAGGCGGTCCAGGTTTTCTCTTTCTCGGTCAGGACTACATTGGACCTCATACCAAACTGCACCCGGTCATAGGCTTCATTGAGATCTTTCATGGTGATTTTATCGCGTTTGTCGCGCAAGGCAAGAATGCTCGCTTCTCGCACCATGTAATCGATATCTGCCGGTGAAAACCACAGGGTCTTCCTGGCCAAAAGATCAGTACTGATATTGCTTTCAGGGCCGATGTCCACGCGTTTGAGATAGAAATCAAAGATTTCTTTGCGTTCTTTAAGGTTGGGTTTGTTGACGTAAATTTTACGTTCAAAACGGCCGGCGCGCATGACCGCTTCGTCCAATTCGTCTTCACTGACGTTGGTGGCGGCCAGCACCACAATATTATTTTCGATTTTGCGCAAACCATCGAGTTCCGTCAAAAACTGATTGATGGTGGCATTATTGCTTAAAGTCCCACCGAAACCAAAATCGGCCGTGCGTGGCCGGGTAAAGGAATCGATTTCATCGATAAAGATAATACAGCCGCCTTCCAGCTTGGCCAGGGCACGAGCCTGTTTAAACAAAGATTTCATGCGGGCAGCGCCTTGGCCCACAAACATCCCTACGAATTCAGAGCCCACGGATGATAGGAAGGGAAGGCCAGCTTCCGTCGCTATAGATTTGGCCAGATAGGTTTTACCGCAACCGGGTGGCCCGAACATAATGGTCCCTTTAATGATTTTGCCGCCAATGGCTTTAATTCTGGCCCGGTCTTTAAGAAGGGTCACTAATTCCCAGGCTTCACGTTTAGGCTCTTCCATACCGATCACATCAGCCCATTTGACGTTGACTTTCGTTCTGGAAAGATCAAGGGAGCTTAATTTCGATAAACCTCCGCCCTGCATCATGTAAAAATACATGGCCAAATAGAGGGGGGTTTGGATAAGACTCACGATGGTAAAAATAACCAGGGTAAGCCCCATGTTAGCGGCCAGTTGCCGGCGGCTGAAAGATTCCATGGAAAGAAAACTCGCCATACCGGCCTGCACGATAAAAGCCGAAAGGATGAGAATACACAGGGCAAATCCGATGACAATAATTCTAATCCAGTACAGTCTTACAAAGACAAGCAGTTTTCGAAACATGGAGTATCCCCTTAATGTGGTGGTATAAGAAATGTAATTCTTAAAAGCCTAACACATTGCGCCGTACAAGTCAAATGACCCTTCGGAAATCCTTGACGCTGTCGTCAATCTGTGTTATCTTGGCCAAATCTTTTATGGTTCGACTCATTGCACTCGCTCACCACTAGCAGAAAGAAAGTGTATGTCAAAAATTAAATCCGTCAAAGCCCGTGAAATTCTCGATTCCCGCGGCAATCCCACCGTAGAGGTGGACGTGGTGCTTTCTTCCGGCATCATGGGCCGCGCTGCCGTGCCTTCCGGCGCTTCCACCGGTGAGCACGAGGCCATTGAACTGCGCGACGGGGACAAGGGCCGTTTCAAGGGCAAGGGTATTTTAAAGGCTGTCAATAATGTCAATACGACCATTGCCAAAGCTATCAAGGGTCAAGAAGCAGACTTCCGAAAAATTGATGATTTGACCCGTCAATTGGACGGCACGGACAACAAGGCCAACCTCGGTGCCAATGCGATTTTAGGTGTTTCCCTGGCCGTGGCTAAAGCCGCAGCGAATGAAAAGCAGCAGCCGTTATACCGTTATATCGGCGGGACCAAAGCCAACACTTTGCCTGTTCCTTTGATGAATATCATCAACGGCGGGGTGCATGCCGACAATAATTTGGATATCCAGGAATTTATGATTGCCCCTATCGGCGCCCCGACATTTTCCCGGGCCCTGCAAACAGCCTGCGAAGTTTTCCATACTTTAAAAGGCATTTTGCATGAGAAGGGATTGGCTACCTCCGTCGGTGATGAAGGCGGATTTGCTCCCAATTTAGGCAGCAACGAGGAGGGCCTGGATGTGATTATGGCTGCCATTGAAAAGGCCGGTTACAAGCCCGGCAAAGACGTGTTTATCGCCCTGGATGCGGCTTCCAGCTCTTTTTATGAAAATGGCCAATACGATTATAACGGCCAAAAGGTTTCTTCCAATGATATGATCAATGTTTACACCAATATGTTGTCTAAGTATCCGGTTGTTTCCATGGAAGATGGTTTGGATGAGAATGATTGGAAGGGCTGGAAAATATTGACGAAAGAATTAGGCAGCAAGACACAGCTGGTGGGCGATGATATCTTTGTCACCAATGTCAGATTACTGCAGAAGGCCATTGACCTTGAAGTCGCCAATGCCATTTTGATTAAAGTCAATCAAATCGGCTCTCTGTCGGAAACTTTGGATTGTATCCAGCTGGCCAAGAAAAATAAATATCATTCGATCATGTCGCATCGCTCCGGCGAAACCGAAGATGTAACGATTGCCCATTTGGCCGTGGCCACCAATATTGGCCAGATCAAGACCGGTTCGCTGTCGCGTACGGATCGTTTGTGCAAATACAATGAGCTTTTGCGTATTGAAGAACAGTTGGGTCAAAGGGCTGTTTACGCGGGAGTTAATTGGCAGAAAATTTTTTAGTGGCCATGGGTTTATGATTAAAAATGCCGTATCGCTCTTTATCATGACCGTTATTGTCGTCGCTATTTTCCTGCCTTCTTATACCAAGATGGAGGAATTAAAGCAGAAGAATCAGGAATTTGCCCAGCGCATTCAGGAGCTGGAGATCAAGAATAGGAAATTGGAACAGGAACGTCGGCGTTTGTTGACCGATCCGGATTATCTTGAGAAGGTGGGCCATGAAAAAATGGGCTTGATTCGTCAAGGTGAAAAGGTGTATAAGATAGTTCCGGCAAATACAAGGAAGTGAAAAAAATTTAAGTTTTTTTGGGAGCGGTCTAAAGCGGGTCCGCCAACAAAATGATAAATCATTTTGTTGGCGAGACCTCGCGATATAACCGCTTCCAAAGAAGCGGTTATATCGCGGGGTGGAGCAGCCCGGTAGCTCGCCAGGCTCATAACCTGGAGGTCATAGGTTCAAATCCTGTCCCCGCAATGCTTCGACTCGCTTCGCTCGCTCAGCATAAACCTCTGAGCAGTGAAGCGAGTTTTTTATTTCTCAGCGAAGCCGAGTCGAAGTGCCTATGGTATAATTCACACATGCCCTGGTACATCTATATCCTCGAAACCGACGACGGCCGTTTTTATACCGGCACAACGAATGACATCCCTCGTCGTATAGCTGAGCACAAAGATGGCAAAGGCGCTAAGTTTACACGAAACTTTGGTTGTAAGGGCCTCATTTATAGTGAAGCACATCCCACCAAATCCGCAGCATTAAAGCGTGAAAAACAAATCCAAGGGTGGACCCGTCAAAAGAAGTCCGCTTTAATTCAAGGTGACTTAAAGGCATTGAAAGAACTTTAATCCACTC
>JAHFGE010000083.1 GCA_023247575.1 Candidatus Omnitrophota bacterium
GAGAAATTGTCGGCGGTTATCATGAGAATAAAGTTTACGCGCCGCTTCGATCATGACGGGGAGGTGGCGCTCAATCTCTTTTTGGCGTGACCCTGGCATTAAACCGATAGTCTGAGACCCTTGGGTTTGAAGCCCCAAGCTCTCAAGAACATCGTTGGGAGAACGGCAGAGTGTTATTTCATCCATCAAAGGATGGCCGACATAGTCCACCTGCATGCCATGGCGCTCATAAAGTTCCTTTTCAAATGCAAACAGCACAATCATGCGGTCGACGACTTTTTTAATCTTTTCAATGCGTTTTTCTTGCCAGGCCCAGACCTGAGGGCTCACATAGTAAATGGTTTTAACGCAACGTTTTTTAAGTTTATCGGCCAGGCGCAAATTAAAACCCGGATAGTCCACCAAAATAACAGCGTCGGGTTTTTGCCGTTCGACTTCCTTTAATATCCGCTGGAAAACTTTTCTGATGCGTCTTAAGTTTTTGATCACCTCCGCAATGCCAATCACCGCCAGCGACGTGATATGGTCGAACAGCTTAACACCGCACTCTTTCATACCATCACCGCCCACACCGGAAAATTCAACATTGGCCGATAAAGCTTTGATGGCCTCCACCAATCCGGCCGCGCGCATATCGCCTGAGGCTTCGCCGGCAATGATTATAAGATGCTTTTTTTGTGTTCCCATATTTTCTGTGTAATCTCTAAGGCGACTTTGAGGGCTTCTCTGGCTTCCACACCCGAAACCAGAGGTTTTTTGTCTTGCATGATGCAGTCAATAAAATGTTCCAGTTCTTTTTTAAGCGGTTCTTCTTTTTCGATGGGTAAAGATTTCCGATGGATGCCGCTGCCATCTTTGTTATAGATAAAAGCTTCCTGTTTGACATAGTCTAAAGAAATGTAGGCGTCAGGGATAAACAGCCTGATTTTACGGGTGACTTCAGGGGAGATACGGCTGGCGGTAATGTTGCCTACGCAGCCATTGGTGAAGGTAAGGCGGGCATTGGCAATATCTTCCTTATCGGTTAAAACATTGATACCCACCGCTTGAATATCTTTGATAGGGCATCGGACCAGACCTAAAATAATATCAATATCGTGGATCATGAGGTCCATGACCACGCCAATATCGAGGGAACGGTTAGGGAAAAGGTTAAGACGATGACATTCGATAAACAAAGGACTGGCTGCTATCGGGGCAATGGCTTGGAAGGCGCTGTTAAAGCGCTCCACATGCCCGACTTGAAGTTTGACATGATTGGTTTGCGCCGCATGAATAAGGATTTCAGCTTCCTTTAATGTATAGCTAATAGGCTTTTCGATAAAGGTATGGACCTTGTGCTCTAGGAAAAACTGCCCGATGGCCGCATGAGTGGTGGTGGGAGTGCAAATGCTGACCGCATCGACTTGGCCAACCAAGGACTGATAATGTTCCACCACAGGGACATGATATTGTTTGCTTAAGGGTTGGGCTTGTTCAGGATGATGGTCGCAGATAGCCACCAGATTGACTTTGTGTTTGAGAGCATGAAAAGTTTTTAGATGGCGGCAGCCAAGATGCCCGCAGCCAATCAAAGCAAGGTTAATTTTTTTCATAGTAGGGGCGGGTTTCAAACCCATCCTTACAGATTAACAAACCCCTCGACAAAAGTCAAACGACATGGTAAGTTTGGTAAATCACGGAAATGACATTTAATGAAAAATTATTTTAAATTACTTCGGTTTCTTAAAGCGCACCTGCGGCGTTTTGCCCTGGCTATTTTCTTTATATTTCTTACCTCGATCTTTGAGGGGGTCCAATTGACCCTGATGCTGCCGGTCATTGACCGCATTTTTACCAATAAGAAAATTATTCTTCCCAATAAAGTTCCTGCCTTTGTTACCCATGTAGTGAATTATTTCAATTCTGTCGACAGTCATGTGCTTTTCTGGATGATTCCCCTGGTCTTCTTGTGTCTTTTCGCCGTGAAACAAGTCGTGACATTTTGGTCTGATTATTTTATGAATGATGTGGCCCAGCGGGTCATGCGGGATGTGCGCTCGAGGCTTTTTGAGCGGATTCAAACTCTTTCTTTGGATTATTTTAGTAAAAAAAGGACAGGAGAATTAATTTCGCGCATCACCAATGATGTGGCGGTTATTGAAAATGCGGTCTCTTATGCCGTGACCGATCTGGTGCGCCAGCCGGTCTTGGTGATTATCTTTTTGTCGCTGGCCTTTACGTTCAATGTCCAGGGGACATTGTTGATTTTTGCGATGGTGCCATTCATTGCTGTGCCCATGGGCATTATCGGTAAAAAGCTGCGCAAACTCGCTAGAGGCCAGCAGGAAAAAATGGCGGATATCAATTCGCACTTGCTGGAAACTATTTCTGGGGTGCGTATTCTTAAAGCCTTTGGCACGGAGCGTTATGAAATCAAAAGGTTTAATCAGCAAAATCAGGATTTTTATAAATTACGCATGAGGGGCTTAAAAAATATGATCTTGTTGGGGCCTATTACGGAAATGGTGGGGGCCATTTGCGGGGTGGCTGCCGTTTTAATTTTGGGTAAAGATGTTTTAAATGGCCATTTGTCTTTTGGTGTGTTTTCTTTGTCCATGGTTGCTATTTTACAAGTCATTCGTCCTATTAAAAGAATGGCTAATGTGCAAGTCATTATCCAGCAGGCTTTGGTAGCCAATATACGTATTTATGAAGTTTTAGAAACCAAGCCCACGGTGGTGGAAAAGCCATCCCCCTTGGAATTGCCCATCTTGCAGCAAAAAATCCAATTAGAAAACGTCAGTTTTCATTATGATCAGGCTTCCGGCCATGTTTTGCAGGAAATCAACCTGACCATTAAAAAAGGAGAGTTGGTGGCCATCGTCGGTCCGACGGGGAGCGGCAAATCAACTCTGGTCAATTTGATCCCGCGTTTTTACGATGCCACCCAAGGCCTTGTGACATTCGATGGGATAGATATTAAAGAAGCGTCTTTCAAGTCCTTGCGAGGTCAAGTAGGGATTGTCACTCAAGAAGCCATTCTATTTAATGATACGGTGCGTAATAACATTGCTTACGGTACTTTTGAAGTGAGTTTAGAACAGGTGCAGCAGGCGGCCCAAATGGCTTTTGCCGATCATTTTATTGCTAAAATGCCTTTAGGCTACGACACCATGATAGGGGATCGGGGTTTTCGATTATCAGGAGGGGAAAAGCAGCGTTTGACCATTGCCCGTGCCATTTTAAAAAACCCACCGCTGCTTATATTAGATGAAGCAACCTCACAAATGGATTCTGAGTCCGAAAAGTTCGTCCAGGAAGCATTGGACTCTTTGATGAAAGGACGCACGGTCATTGCCATTGCCCACAGGCTTTCCACCATTATGAAGGCCGATAAAATTGTGGTTCTGGAGGCCGGACGTATGGTGGGTATGGGCAAACATGATGAACTTCTTTTTACCTGCCCGCTGTATCGCCGCCTGTATGAAACGCAATTTTTATTGACACCATAAACCCTTGTTGATACTATACTTGCGATTTTTGAAAGATGTCATCCCCGAATGTATTAATCGGGGATCCAGAATTAGCAAGCACTAGATTCCCGATAGAAGCATTCGGGAATGACAAATGAAATGGGGAAGAATTTATGACTAAAAAAGATATTGTATTGAGAATCGCCGATGCCACAGAGATTAAACAGGTTGAAGTCAAAAAGGTTGTGCAAAAAACCTTTGATGTCATTATTGATGCTTTGACCAGAGGCGAAAAAGTGGAGCTTCGTAATTTTGGTATTTTTAAGATTAAAGAACGTCGCGCCCGTTTTGGACGCAATCCCCGCACGGGACAAAGTGTTCCCGTTCCTCCTCGCAAAGTGGTGGTCTTCAAATCCGGCTTGGAGATGAAGCACAAAGTGAAATGAACCTACAACTTATGGAACGCAGTGAACATAAGTTGTTAGGTGAATTCATCCTGACCCCGCCTTGGCGGGGGAAGGATCTAAAAAGATTGAATGATTAAAAAATTTTCAGCCCCTCGTGGTACGTACGATATACTTCCTGAAAACATTCCGGCATGGGAAATGGTGGAAAATAATGCCCGCCGCATCCTCAAAACCTACGGTTATCGCGAAATCCGCACGCCTATTTATGAAGAGACCGCTCTGTTTAAGCGATCCTTAGGGCAGACGAGCGATATTGTTCATAAGCAACTTTTGGAATTAGCAACGGATGATGTAGGGGCGATTAATAATCGCCCGTACGCTTTGCGCCCGGAAGGGACAGCGTCGGTTGTGCGTTCATATATCGAGAATGATTTGGATAAAAAAGAGCCATTATCTAAACTTTTTTATATTGGACCGATGTTTCGTGGCGAACGTCCGCAAAAGGGACGCCTGCGCCAGTTCCATCAAATAGGAGTGGAGGCCATAGGCCCTCACAGTGCATCACCTTATTTAGATGCTGAAGTTATTGTTTTGGCTATTCATTTATTAAAAGATTTTGGTATTAACAATCCAAAGTTAAAGATTAATTCGCTTGGCTCGAAAGAAGATAAGGAGCATATTGCTGTTTGGTTGCGCGGGGAGTTGGGCAAACACAAAAAAGAACTATGTGAAGATTGTCAGGACAGATTCGAACGCAATGTCTTTCGGGTTTTGGATTGCAAAAATGAACAATGTAAAAATATTGCAGGGGCGATTATTAATCGCCTCTACGGACAAGGTTTGCCATTATCCGAGGCATCCCGCAAATATTTTGAACAAGTGCAATCCTGTTTGAAGAATGCGGGCCTTGATTTCGAAATCTCTCCCTCTTTAGTCCGCGGTCTGGATTATTATATCCATACGGTCTTTGAAATTATCGCTGAGGGATTGGGAAGCCAGGATGCCGTAGCAGCGGGAGGCCGCTATGATGGTTTGATTCATGAATTAGGCGGTAATGAAAAGATTGCTTATGGGGCTATGGGTGTTGCTTTAGGGATTGATCGGATTTTATTGGCATCGGGCCATAGGCAAGAGATTCCTATGGCGATGGATGCTTTTGTTATTTCCATGGATCCAAAGCAAGCATTTGTGTTTGTTCATTTATTACGTCAATCTGGTATCAGTGCAGATATGGGTTTTACCGGCGGGTCGTTTAAGTCACAAATGAACCGCGCTAATAAATTGAATGCACGCTTTGCATTGATTTTGGGTGAAGAAGAACTTAAAAATAAAATGGTCAGTATGAAAAATATGTCTGATGGAAAACAAGAAATGGTAGGGATAGAAGAATGCGTACGCATACTTGCGGCGAATTAAATAAAATCCACAAAGATCAAGAAGTGACCCTGTGCGGCTGGGTGCATCGCCGCCGTGATCATGGTAAACTCATTTTTATTGATATCCGTGACCGTTATGGGATTACCCAAGTCGTTTTTGTTCCTTCTGTCAGTCCACAAGCCCACGTTGAGGCACAGAAGTTGGGACCGGAATTTGTGGTTAAGATTAAGGGAGCGGTGAATGTCCGTCCTGATAAGAATGTTAACCCGGATATGCCGACAGGCGGTATTGAACTTCTAGCCAAAGAATTGGAAATCCTTAATCCAGCCAAGGTGCCGGTGTTTGAAATCGAGGACACCGTGGATGCTTCCGAAGATATGCGTCTGACTTACCGTTATCTGGACATTCGCCGCAAGAAGGTGAGGGAATCTTTGCTGTTGCGGCATCGTTTATGTGCCAGCCTTCGTTCATTCTTAAACAGTCAAAATTTTGTGGAAGTCGAAACGCCGGTGTTAACCAAATCAACCCCGGAAGGGGCCCGCGACTTTTTGGTTCCTTCCCGTTTAAGTCCGGGCCTGTTTTATGCCTTGCCGCAATCGCCGCAGCTGTTTAAGCAGATTTTGATGGTCTCCGGTATGGACCGTTATTATCAGATTGTGAAATGCTTTCGTGATGAGGACCTGCGCGCCGACCGTCAGCCGGAATTTACCCAGCTGGATATGGAAGTGTCTTTTGTAGACCAGGATTTCATTTTTGACTTAAGCGAACGCATGTATCAACAGGTGTTTCAAGAGGTGTTGGGCCTTGATTTGGTTATTCCTTTCCCTCGCATGACCTACGCCGAGGCGATGGCCAAATACAAGAGTGATAAACCGGATAGACGCAAAAATAAACCTGCCTGCCGGCAGGCAGGAATAAACTCAACAGAATTTGCATTTTTGTGGGTTGTGGATTTTCCATTATTGAAGTATAATCTACAAGAAAAACGCTGGGAGAGTGAGCATCATCCCTTTACAGGAATTCACCCTGATGATTTAGCCCTTTTGGAATCAGGACAATATGAAAAAGTGCGCGGCCGTTGTTACGATCTGGTTTTAAATGGGAATGAAATAGGCAGCGGTTCGGTGCGTATTCATCAACGAGAATTGCAGCAGAAGATTTTTGACATGATCGGGATCAAACCACAGGAAGCTGTGCAGCGCTTCGGATTTTTATTGCGTGCTTTTGAATATGGGGCGCCACCCCATGCTGGAGTGGCGTACGGGATTGACCGTCTGGTAACCATTTTAACGGGCAATGAATCCATCCGCGACTGCATTGCTTTTCCCAAAACGCAAAAAGGGACATGCTTGATGACCGACGCTCCGTCGCAGGTGGAGGAGAGACAGCTGAAGGAATTAGGAATTATAAAGGCAAACTCTAAACTCTAAATCCTAAATTCTAAACAAATTCACCTCGTGCCGAGCACCTTTAGCGAAGCACTCGGTGCGAGGCAAATGACCAAAAATATTAATGTTCGAAACATTTTGAATTTTGTTCATTTGAATTTTGAATATTGTTTAGGATTTAAAATTTAGGATTTAGAATTTAAGACTAAGGAGAGACACA
>JAHFGE010000084.1 GCA_023247575.1 Candidatus Omnitrophota bacterium
TCAAAGAACCCTCGTGCCGCTCAAATCCTAAAAATTAAATCGCAAAGGTTTAAAGAGCGCCTTGGAAATTAACAAAGTCCTGATTTGATTATAGCTTGGTAGATGAAGATAACAAGTATTTTTTAAATTTTCAGGCTTCGCTAAAGTACTTTTGTCTTTAGCTACGCCTGACGGGCGCAGTTAAATATGTAAATTATTTAACGAAGCCCGTGTCTTTCTCTTTTAACGCTTTAATAATTTTATCAGGAGTCATGGGAAGATCTTTAATGCGAACACCAATCGCATCCTCCACCGCATTGGCAATGGCTGCCGACGTCGGCAATAAAGAGGCTTCCCCCATGCCCTTGGCGCCAAAGGGGCCTTCAGGGTCATTGGTTTCCACCAGAATCGTATTCATCTTAGGGATGCCGATAGAACGCGGTACCCGATAATTGGCAAAATTGGCATTGAGTACACGGCCATTTTTAAATTTCAGATCTTCATAAAAAGTATAACCTAAGCCCATGGCCAATGAGCCTTCGATTTGCGCTTCCACTCCTTGAGGATTAATGGCCTTGCCAATATCATGCGCATCCCAAAGTTCCAAAACTTTAATTTCCCCGGTCTCTTTGTTAACTTCAACTTCCGCAATCTGCGCCTCAAAACCATAACTGCCTGATACATTGCCTTCCCCGGTGCGAAAGTCAATCGGTGTAGTCTTGGGGTTATAACTGCCGCGGCCGATAATCTGCTGGCCGTAATGAAAGGAATAGCAAAGCTCCAGGGCCTTATCAAAACTCATCAAGGTCTTGCCATCTTTTTTAAAGACGACTTTTTCAGCCTTGATGTCCAGCTCATCGATATGAAGATGATGTTCCTTGACCACCACCTCTAGAATTTGATGTTTGGCGTCCCTGGCGGCCAACAAAGCTGCGTTGCCGGAAATAAACGTCACCCGGCTGGCAAATGAACCAGTATCAAAAGGCGTAATCTCGGTGTCGCCGGCCTTACATTTAATACGGCTATAGCTGACACCCAATTCATGCGCCGCAATTTGAGATAAAGTCGTATTAGATCCCTGCCCGGTATCGGCAGCTCCCGTAAACAAATAAACCGACCCATCTTCCTCCACCTTGACAATGGCACCGGCGGATTCATGCGATTTATACATTTTAGAACCCATGACGTCGGCGGCAATGCCAATGCCTAACCCTCGGCAAATATGTTTTTGTTTGCCGCGTTTTTCCTTCCAATGCGCTGCCGTGCAGGCTTTTTCAATGCATTCTCGCAAACCATTGGTGGTTAAAATCATTTTATTCACGGTGACCATGTTAGGCGTGGTGATATTTTTTAGACGAAATTCCACAGGATCCATACCCAGATCATTGGCAATCATATCCATGTGAGACTCAATGGCAAAACCGGACTGTACACCCCCAAAGCCACGCATGGCCCCACTAATGGGATTATTGGTATAGACACGATAGCCGCTCATGCGAAAATGCTGGATTTTATAGACCATAAAGATGCGCATGATGGCCGCCGCTAAAACAGTGGGGCCGTAACTGCAATACGCTCCGCCATCAGCCAAAACCTCCCCGGTGATGGCCAGAATCGTTCCATCTTTTTTAACCCCGGTTTTAATCTTATAAATCATTCCGTGTTTACGACGAGTGGTGGTGAACTCTTCTTCTCGGGTCATGCAAATCTTAACGGGAAAACCACCGGCCTTTTTAGATAACAGACAGGCCGCAAAATCCATGGGCAGCATTTCCAGTTTGCCGCCGAAACCGCCACCCACCGCCATTTTGATAACGCGCACATCATTAAGATTCATTTTCAAGGTCTTGGCTAAAGCCTCACGGCATTTAAAAGGGGCTTGGGACGAAGACCAAAGGGTAATCTTATTGGCATATGTTTCCCATTGGCCGACGCATACATGCGGCTCTAACGCGGCCGGATGAGCCACCGGACACCAGAATTTATCTTCACGCACATAATCCGCTTCCTTCATGACCCGTTCAGGATTACCGAAATTCACCGGTAAAATGACCGCTAGATTATTGAGACAATCATGGATCTGGGGCGCGCCTGGCTTGATCGCTTCCTCAATATCAAAAACTCCTGGCAAAATTTCATATTTGACATCGATGAGCTTCAAAGCTTCCTCAGCTGTTTCTTCATCCACCGCGGCGACCGCCGCGATTTCATCACCGATATAACGCACCTTATCGGCTTCCAAGGCCATTTGATCTACCGTGTGTGGAAAAAAGTATTCGTTGGAACCAAATTTAATTAAATAGGTGTCTCGAGCGGTAATAATGGCTTTCACACCGGGCAGGGCTTGGGCTTTGGAGGTATCGATACTTAAAATTTTGGCATGGGCATGGGGCGAGCGCAGCATTTTGCCCACCAGCATATTAGGAAAGCTGACATCAAAAGCATATTTGGCCTGGCCAGTGACAATGCCCCAACCGTCGATGCGCGGCACGCTTTTTCCCACGGGATCGATGTATTCTTTATTGACTGGTGTTTTCATAAATGACCCCGCCGATGGCGGGGGAATTTATCCCGAGTGCAACGAGGGATTTCCTTTCTTCATTTCTTTAGCGGCGCTTCGTATCGCCGCAAAAATTTTTGGATACCCCGCACAGCGGCAAATATTGCCATCCAGCGCATATTCAATTTCTGTTTGGGTGGGATTGGAATTTTTCTCCAAAAGGGCCACGGAAGACATAATTATTCCAGGAATACAAAAACCACATTGCACCGCCCCCTCTTCGACAAAAGCCTTTTGCACAGGATGTAAGGAATCGCCTTTGCAAAGTCCCTCAATGGTTCTCACCTGAGATCCCTGGAGATTGGCTGCCAAGGTGATGCAGGAAAGAGTTGCTTTGCCGTTAATGATGACGGTACATGTCCCGCATTCGCTTTCCTGGCAGGCTGTTTTTGTACCTGTCATGGATAATTTGTCCCGCAACACTTCCAGCAAGGTTTCATAACCGGCTAATTCCAGAGTATGGGGTTTTTCATTAATGGTTAATTGGACTTGCATATTTCCTCGATGGCTGCACGTAAACAAACCCGAAACATGTGCTGTTTATATTCACTGCTGCGGGTATCATATATGGCAGAAGTTAAATGGTTGGTGGCTTCCTGCCCCAAGGTTGGAGTCGATGTCTTGCCATTTAAAAATTCTTCCAGCTGATAATCTCTTTGAGCAAAGGCCGTACCACTATTCACTACAGCCCTGGTCTGGCTCCATCGTTTACTTTGAGGAACGGTTTTAATGCATACCGTCAACAATGGCTGATCCACCTCTGACATTTTGCGCACTCTTCTGTAAGCCAGATGGCACTGCGGCTCCAAGGGAATAACGGCATGGGTAAATAAATTTTCACTACGGGCATTGTTCTTGAAGAAATCTTCTGCACTCATGCTGGTGGTGGTGCCATCAGGAGTCATAAAATACATGGTAGCATTTAAAGCAATCATGGTCACGGGCATCTCTGTCCAGGTATAGCGGCAAGTCAAATTTCCTCCAAAGGTAGCCATATTGCGAATGGGGGTGGTGGAAATATTACGGCAGACCGTACGAATGATTTGAAAATTATCCGTTAGCAGAGGGCTTTCAAAAAGGTCGGTAATCGTGGTCATGGCTTTAATGGTTAAACTTTTGTCATCGCAAGTAATCCCTTTTAACTCCTGAACATGTCCCAGACTTAAAACATTTTTGGCCGTCTTATTGCCTTTATGTTTAAGCAGTTTGAGGCTGTTTAAAAGAAAAGTGCCCCCTGCCAGGATTTTGACCTCCTGCAGTTCCTTAAACAGCCTGGCCGCCTCAGATACTGTTCTGGGCGTATGTAGCGTCAATGAATTAAGAAGCATACGTCGGGGAAAGTATAACAAAAAAAAATAAATTTGTCATCCCCGAATATTTTTGTCGGGGATCCAGAAGTTCTAGATGCCCGATTAATGCATTCGGGCATGACATAAGCATCATAGCAAACGTATAACTTCAGACGGTAAACGCCTAAGCTCCTGGGTTCCCAGGATCTTGACAGCCCAGCGCAAAACGGATAATTTCTGTTTTAATTTTTCATCCGGGATATTCACATTGTTTAGACGGTTACGCGAAAGGAAAAAAATTTTGCGCAGGGTATTAAACACAATCCTGGCATCCCGCGGGCGATCATCATCTTTGATGATATCTTGAATGTTATCGTAAGCCATTTCCCTGACCACGGCATTGTAGTGATCCAGTTTCTGAATTAAAGCAATAATCATCGATGCAAAGTATTGGTAACGATCCAGCACGGTGAGGGTGTGGAAAATTTCCACCTGAACAAACGGCGAGTCCGTGCGGTTAAGCCGACGTAAAAGAACCCTAAGAACAGCGGATTTCTCGGTAGAAAGAATTTCGCTGCCGTATTTTTCTTTAAACACCCGTACGGCCGCCGCACACTTATAAGGACCAACGGAATCATCGGCGATCACGGCCAATAAAACGTCTTTGGTTTCATCGGCAAACTTGTCGGTGTAGCCGTTAATAAGAGCCCGATCGTCGAAAACTGCCTCATAGCTAAGGTCCTGCCCTTCCACTTCCCCATTCGTGCTCAAGCTGCCGCCGGTGGGTCTGGGGGCGGCCAGACTCCACGATGATGATCCCAAACATAGACAAAAAATAACCAAGTATTTAACAATTTTCATGTCGGACCAAATCTAACGATATATCTAGCGTTTGGGGTGAAGCTGTCAGACACCCGACAGAAATACGATCCACTCCGCTTTTGGCATAAGCCCTCACATTATTAAGTCGGATGTTCCCCGAGGCCTCCAGCAAAATCTTGGATTTAAGATGATAGCGCCAAATAACAGCCTGGCGTACCTGATGGGGTGACATATTGTCCAATAAAATAATATCCGCCGCTGATTGAAGAGCCTCCTGCAATTGCTCTAAGGTATCCACTTCCAACTCGATGATCTTTTTGGTTTTTGTTTTAACCATTTTGATGGCATGGATCAAATTGTCACGCCGAAATGATCCTTGTCTTTTGTCGTTCCCGTCCCGCCTTGGCGGGATTATCGGGAACCTAGTGCTTGCAACTTCTAGATCCCCGATTAAAGCATTCGGGGATGACAATAGGAACCGGTGGTTGTCTTTAACTACCGTCATTTGTGATAAATCAAACCGGTGGTTGTGGCCACCGCCTATGCGTACGGCATAACGTTCCAGCGGCCGCAACAAGGGCGTGGTTTTACGGGTGTCCATAATCTTAGGCCTATAAGGCTTGATTTGATCCACAAACGCTCTGGTGGTGGTGGCTATAGCTGAAAGATGTGTTAAGAAATTAAGCGCGACCCGCTCGCCGGTTAAAATTGCTCTGGCCGGCCCCTGAATCACAGCCACCACTTTCCCCTTTTTAACCCCAGCCCCTTCAGAGACTTTCCGTTGGAACTTAATTTTTTTACTTAACTTCTTAAACACAGCGTCGACAACCCCAAGTCCGCATACAATACCGTCGGATTTAAAGACAATGTTGGCCTGCCCAACGGCAGACTTGCGGATCAGGTTATTGGTGGTCATATCCCCGCTCCCTAAGTCTTCCGCCAGAGCCAAAGACACGATAGTTTTAATATAGGTCTCATTCATAGATTGGCAATTATAACGTGCTTAAGGAGAGGATTCAATAAAGGAATTAGGAATTAGGATGAATGCCCAATCCAGTGGATCGAAACTTCCTTAGATAATTTATGAAATTCCGGATCGCCGGTTATGACAGGTGCTTGCTCGCGTTTAGCCAGCGCTGCAGCAAAACAATCTCCGTAGGCAACTGAATACTTAGCTTTTAAGTAGGAAGCTTGTATGATTAAATTCCGGTCAACATCCACCAAAATAATAGGAAGCTGTTCTATCCAAGTCCAGGCATCCACGGCTATAGCTTCTCCTTCTGTTCGGGCGGTGTTATAGTAAATTTCCCCCCAATTGATCAAAGATAACTTCAACAGACACTGCTCATCCTTGGCTTTCCTAATAAACGATTCAACGGACAAGCTTCCAGGCTCTTTTTGAAAATAGGCCATCAGAGCAAAACTATCTAAAACGAAAACGTCTTTCATTGTTTAGCCTCAAATACTCTGTCTTCCATGAGCGCTTCTAAAGGTGATTTTTGACCTTTAACTTTTTTTATAAAACCAAAAGCTGCTTTGATTGGATCTTTTGGTACCGGTTTAATGATGATTTGACCTTCTCCATCTAAAATAGCCAGGCGTGAACCTTTATGAATATGGTATTTGTGCCGTAGCGGTGCGGGGATAACTACCTGTCCTTTCAATGTAGCCGTTGCAATAACCATGTTGTACCTCCTTTGTATAAGTATTACTTTTGTAGAAATAGTATAACATGTCCCAAGAAGAAAGCAAGAAAAAGAGATTCTTCGCTCCTGCCTGCCGGCAGGCAGGTCGCTCAAAATGACAGTCCTAAGATGATTAACTACCCGACGGCGGGCGAGCTGTTTGCAGTTCGGAAAGAATGGGAAAATTAGTGACGGGTTTGATTTCGATGATGACCGGCACGAATCCCTGGATTTGCATGAGTTGATTGATGTCCTGCTGGGCTATCGGCAGCGGCACGCCGTTGCCGTCACGTTTGATTTGCAGATTCAAATTGGCGGCGTTGAAGTCGATACCACCAGGAGCCGTCATCGCTTGGTCCGCATTCACAGTTTGAGGCAGGCTGAATTCCGCATAAGACACAAAAGCCTCATGAACCATGCGATCTACTTGGGTTGGATTTCTCA
>JAHFGE010000085.1 GCA_023247575.1 Candidatus Omnitrophota bacterium
ATTGCTCTGGTGCATCCCTCCTTAAAGATCTGTTATCTTTCCTCAGAACAATTTACCAATGAACTCATTAACGCCATCCGACATCGCTGCGCTGACAGTTTTCGCCAGAAATACCGTACTATCGACGTGCTTCTCATCGATGACATTCATTTTATCGCCGGCAAAGAATCCACTCAGGAAGAATTCTTTCATACATTTAATGTGTTACATGATTTGCGTAAACAAATCATTCTCTGTTCCGACCGGCCGCCTAAGGAGATCACCCATTTGGAAGATCGTCTCGTATCGCGGTTTAATTGGGGCCTGATTGCCGATATACAACCCCCTGATTATGAGACCCGGGTGGCCATTTTGCATAAAAAATTGGAATTAGAGTCCGTCAAAGTACCCGAAGATGTGGTGACATTTATCGCTAGGGAAATAAAAACCAATATTCGAGAACTAGAGGGGGCTCTATTAAGAGTGGTGGCATCGTCCATGCTGGAAGAAAAACAAGTCACTTTAGCCATGGCTAAAACGGTTCTCAAAGACATGGTTAAAGAAACTGTCAAAACGATCAGTGTGGATATGGTGCAAAAACAGGTGGCTGAATTTTTCAATCTTTCTTTGCATGAATTAAAAAATAAAAGTCGCCATAAAAATATTATTATTCCAAGGCAGGTGGCTATGTACTTGGCCCGCAAGCTAACCAAACATTCGTTGCCGGAAATCGGCGCCGCCTTTGGAGGCAAGGACCACACCACCATTTTACATGCCGTCAAAAAAGTGGAAGAAGTCCTTTTAAAAGACTACCAAATAAAGAAAATAATAGAGACGCTATGTAATAGTCTTTTAGAGTAGGGGGCGGGTTTTAAACCCGCCCCCTACTGTGGATAAAATTGAACGGTTATCCCAAGGTTATCCACAACTGTGAATATTGTAACCTATTGTAATTTCTAAACTTTTACACTTTATTCAAATTATCCACAAGGATTACTAATACAACTACTAAATGAAAAATTCTAACACTTAACAAAATTAGCCAGGATGTGAATATGAAAATCAAGGTGAATAAAGAGGAATTGTTAGCGGTTATAGGTATCGTGGGCAATATTGTTTCTACCAGAGCGACCTTACCTATATTATCTAACATGATGTTGGAAGCCAAAGATGATGTTTTAAAACTCAATACTACGGATTTGGATATAGGGATATCTTGTGAACTACCTGTGCATATTTTTGAACAAGGGGCCATCACAGTGCCTGCTAAAAAGTTTTCAGACATTGTCCGTGAATTACCGCCAGGAGAAGTGGTGGTCTATGTACGTAAGAATAATCAAGTAGAAATTGAAGGCGCCAGTTGCCGTTTTAAACTCAATGGTTTACCTAAGGAAGAATTTCCGAAATTTCCAGAATTTAAAGATAAAGACGCAGTCTTGATGAAACAAAAAGATTTAAAGGACATGATCCGGCTGACTAATTTTGCGGTGTCTTTTGAAGAATCACGCTATGTCCTGAATGGAATTTTATTGGAAGTTTTCAACGATATGGTTCGGATGGTGGCCACCGACGGTCGACGACTGGCAAAAATCGAGAAAAAACTTCTTCAACCAGTTTCTAAGGAAATGAGTATTATTATTCCTATCAAAGCTATTCATGAAATCAACCGCAACCTTAAAGAGACGGGGGAGTGCTCCATTATTTATGGAACCAATCAAGTTTTGTTTAATATTGATGGCCATTTAATTGCCACACGCATTATTGAAGGTGAATTTCCTAATTATCAACAAGTGATCCCAAAAGAAATTTCCACCAAAGCCAAAGGGAAGACTCAAGATATTTTAGCGGCTATACGGCGAGCCAACCTTTTATCAACACCAGATTTTCAGGCTATTAAATTCGAATTGTTTAAGGACAAAATGGTGATATCCAAATCCACACCGGATATAGGTGAATCCAGGGAAGAGGTAGCGATTGAATATGGCCATGAGGAGCTCATGGCGGGTTTTAACCCACAGTTTTTTATTGACGTGCTTAAAAATTTAAGCGATGAAACTATCGAATTGGAATTTTTAGGGCCGGATAAGCCCTGCGTGTTGCGCTTACGTGATTATCTTTACTTAGCCCTGCCGATGAGATTGTAATGATGAAGACCGTTAAAGATATTATCCCTTCCGTCATTGGCGATTTGGCCCAGAAAAGACCGCAACAGATGGATGTGGCTCAAGTGTGGCAGAGAGTGTGTGGCTGTGCCCAGGGCAGCCACGTGTCAGAGGTCAAGCAGGGAGTTTTAACGGTGGTGGTGGATTCCTCCGCGCGTAAAATGCAGCTATTCCGCAAGCGCCAGGAGCTATTGGAAGAAATTCAGCATAAAATACCGACGATAAAAAATATCTATTTTAGAGTAGGAAGCGTATGAAAGCCGAAGAAAAAGAAAAACCAGCAACGGAATCAACTAGCAAATATGATGCCAGCAACATTAAGGTCATGGAAGGCCTCGAGGCTGTGCGCATGCGCCCGGCGATGTATATCGGTGACACATTTACCCGGGGATTTCACCACTTGGTTTATGAAGCGGTGGATAACGCTATTGACGAGGCTTTGGCGGGATTTTGCGATAACATTGAAGTCATTATTCATCAAAACGAATCGATTTCGGTTATCGACAATGGACGCGGTATTCCTGTCGATATGCATAAAACTGAGAAAAAGCCCGCCGTGGAAGTCGTTTTAACAACGTTGCACGCCGGGGGCAAATTTGACAAAGATACTTATAAAGTCTCTGGCGGTTTGCACGGCGTGGGTATTAGCTGTGTGGTGGCTCTGTCGGAATGGTTTGAAGTGGAAGTCAAAAGGGAGGGAAGCGTTTATCATATGCGCTTTGAGCGCGGTAAAACCGTTTCCAAATTGACGGCGATTGGCAAAGCCAAAAGCACGGGAACCAAGGTGACTTTCAAGCCGGATCGGCAGATTTTTAAAGAAACCCGCAACTTTTCTTATGATATTCTCGCTAAACGTCTTCGGGAACTGGCCTTTCTTAACAAGGGCCTTTCCATTAAACTTTTGGATGAAAGAGAGGGCAACCCTAAGGAATCGCTGTTTTTATTTAAAGGGGGGATTGTTTCTTTTGTCGAGTATTTGTCTCACAACAAAACACCTTTGCACAACAAGGTTTGTTATTTTGAAAAAGAAAAAGATGGCGTCTCCGTGGAGGTGGCTTTGCAGTACAACGACAGCTACAATGAAACCGTGTTTTCCTATGCCAATAGCATTAATACGATCGAAGGGGGAACGCATTTATCAGGCTTTCGTTCCGCCTTGACCCGCGCCGTTAACAATTATGCCAAAGCCAAAAACCTTTTGAAAGAAAAAGACGGCGTCGGTATCTCCGGCGATGATACCCGGGAAGGTTTAACCGCTGTCATTTCCGTGAAGCTGCCTTTGCCGCAATTTGAAGGGCAGACCAAAACCAAGCTAGGTAATTCTGAAATTGACGGGATAGTGGCCTCCATGACACTCGAGGCCTTGACCTCCTTTTTCGAAGAGAATCCATCGGTCGCCAATAAAATTGTTGATAAAGTTATCGTGGCAGCCCGTGCTCGAGAAGCAGCGCGCAAAGCCCGTGAATTAACCCGTCGTAAAGGGGCGCTGGATGGAGGGGGGCTGCCTGGCAAATTAGCCGATTGTTCCGAAAGAGATCCCAGCCTGTGCGAACTTTATTTAGTAGAAGGAGACTCCGCCGGTGGCAGCGCCAAGCAGGGTCGTAACCGTGCTTTTCAGGCTATTTTGCCATTGAAAGGAAAAATTCTTAATGTGGAAAAATCTCGGCTAGACAAAATTCTTTCTAACGAAGAGATCCGTACCATTATTACCGCCTTAGGCACTAGCGTCGGGGAAGATTTTAACACAGAGAAATTACGCTATCACAAAGTCATTCTCATGTGCGATGCGGATGTTGACGGGTCGCATATCCGTACTCTGATCTTAACGCTGTTATATCGTCAAATGCCGCAGTTGATTGAAGGCGGCTATGTCTATATTGCTCAACCTCCTTTATATAAGGTCTCCCGGGGGAAAAGAGAAGAGTACATTCAAACCGAGAAGGAAATGAACGAATTGATTCTGGATTTGGGGACCGAAGGAATTGAGGTGACCAAGGTGGAAGGCAAAAAAGTTTATGCGCCCGCCCAACTCAAGGATATTTTAGAAACCCTGGTGGAGCTAGAAGGCATTGTGGAGCGCTTTAAGCGTAAGGGCTTGGAGTTTGCCCCTTATGTCGAACATTATGATGCCAAGAAGAAAAGGATGCCTCGCTACATTGTCAAAGTCGATGGTAAAGAAGAGTATGTCTTCGACGATAAAGAACTGGCAGAGCTGACTAAAAACGATACCGAGACCCAGTACATTGAAGTTTTTGAGTCGGAGGATTTAGAGGCCATCAGTGAAAAATTAGACAAACAGGACTTGTTTTTGCAAGACTATGAGAGAGAGGCTATAGAGCAGGTTCTTTTAGCTAAAGATAAAAAGGAAAAGGCCAAACCGAAGGCTGAAATGAAACCTTTGCTGGTCGTGCAGGATGAAAAAACCAAGACCGAACTTATGGGGATCGTGGACCTTTTAAATTATGTGCGCGAATCCGCCAAGAAGGGCATGCATATCCAGCGTTACAAGGGCTTAGGGGAAATGAATCCTCAACAGCTTTGGGAAACCACCATGGACCCTCAACGCCGCACCATCTTGAAGGTGGTCTTGGAAGATGCGGTGGAAGTGGATAAAACCTTTGCCATGCTCATGGGCGATGAAGTCGAGCCTCGTCGGGAATTCATTGAAACCTATGCGCATGAAGTGAAGAATTTGGATATATAGCGTACGGGCTTGATTAATCAAGCCCGTACAAGAAAGGTTTAATAAACATGTTGCGTGATGCGAATAAGAAAGAAAAAATAATCCCTGTGTACATCGAAGAGGAAATGAAAAATTCGTACCTCTCGTATTCGATGTCTGTTATTGTCGGACGCGCTCTGCCAGACGTACGCGATGGGCTAAAGCCCGTGCATCGGCGCATTTTGTACGCCATGAAAGAGCTTAACCTTGAACACAACAAACCTTATAAGAAAAGCGCACGTATCGTCGGTGAGGTGTTAGGCAAATATCATCCTCATGGAGATGCCGCTGTGTACGACACCATGGTGCGCATGGTGCAGGATTTTTCCTTGAGGTATCCTTTGATTGATGGCCAGGGGAATTTTGGATCCATCGACGGCGATGCGGCCGCGGCCATGCGTTATACCGAAGCCCGCATGGCTTCGCTGGCGGAGATCATGCTCAATGACATTGAGAAAGAAACCGTGGAATTCTCCCCTAACTTCGATGGATCATTGACAGAACCAGACATTTTGCCTGCCTTGGCACCCAATCTTCTCGTGAATGGTTCTTCAGGCATTGCCGTGGGGATGGCGACCAATATGGCACCGCATAATTTAGGAGAAATCGTCGATAGTATTGTGCATTTGCTGGATAATCCGGAGGCAACGATCAAAGATTTGATGAAATTTGTCAAGGGCCCAGATTTCCCCACGGGGGGCATTATTTGCGGCCGGGAGGGGATCGTGGATGCTTATAACACTGGCCGCGGCAAAGTCATCATTCGTGCCCGGGCTTCTATCGAAGCCCAAAAGGCTAATCGGGAAGCTATTATTATTAGTGAGATCCCCTACCAGGTTAATAAAGCCAATTTGATCGCAGCCATTGCCGAGCAGGTGCAGAACAAACAGGTCGACGGCATTACCGATATTCGCGATGAATCGGACAAAGACGGCATTCGGGTGGTCATTGAACTGCGTCGGGACATAGATGCCAATATTATTTTAAATTACCTCTATAAACACTCTCAGATGGAGGTGACCTTTGGTATCATTAATTTGGCTTTGGTCAATAAATCTCCCCGGGTGCTTAATCTCAAGCAACTCATGCAGCAGTATGTCGATCATCGTCGTCACGTTATTCGTCGACGTACTCAATTCGATTTAGATAAAGCCCTGCGTCGTGCCCATATTTTAGAGGGATTAAAAACAGCTTTCAAACACCTGGACGAAATCATTAAAACCATACGGGCTTCCAAGACGACAGCCGATGCCAAAGAAGCGCTCATGAAAAAGTTTGATCTCTCGGATCCCCAAGCCCAGGCCATTTTGGAAATGCAGCTGCAGCGCTTGGCCGCTTTAGAGCGGGAAAAAATCGAAGAAGAATATCAGCAGCTGCTTAAAGATATAGACAATGATCGGGCCATCCTGGCTTCGGAAAAACGTGTCGACGGCATTATTAAAGACGAGCTGGGGGAATTAAAGAAAAAATACGCAGATGAGCGCCGTACCGAAATTGCCGCCAAGGCGGAAGATATTGAAATCGAAGATTTGATTGCCGAGGAGGACATGGCAATTACCATCAGCAACAATGGCTATATCAAACGATTAGGAGTCAATGCCTATCGTTCGCAAAAACGTGGCGGCAAAGGAGTCACGGCCATGACGACTTCCGAAGAGGATTTTGTGGAGCGTTTGTTTGTGGCTTCCTCAAAAGATTATCTGTTGATTTTTTCCAACCAGGGAGCGGTTCGCTGGCTGAAAGTCTATGAAATCCCCGCTGCTTCCCGGGCGGCCAAGGGCAAAGCCATTATTAATCTGCTTTCTTTTAAACCCGAGGAGAAAATCAGTGCCATT
>JAHFGE010000086.1 GCA_023247575.1 Candidatus Omnitrophota bacterium
CCGGACCTGGTAGCGCATTATAAGAAATTGAAAGAAATGGCGGAGGTATTGAAAAAGCTAGCGGATGATACGTTGGCTTTTTCATCCCGGGCGGCCGCCAATGCCCCCGACGCGGCGATGACGGCAAAGGTGCAACTGCCCGTTATAAGAATAATTCCTTCTGGATCAGTTTATAAGGAATTGGGGAGGGGTAAGACAACAGTTCAAATATTTCAAGAGGGAACTCAGAAGCTATTTCTTAGACAATATGAAAAAGGATATACTATGGATCTTTGGGAAGCCACTGAGCTAGGAGGATTAAGTCTAGCGGAAGTTCAAGTTTCTAAGCAGAGGGCACAAAGAATTTTTGATAACCTGAAATTTCAACTGCCATTTCCACTCCAAACAATTGGATTGACCTCTGATAGAAAAAGAGAAGAAGCAGAACCTTTTTTTCTTAAGAGGGTTCTAGAGGCTGACGCGGCGACGAGGGCAGACCCCCAGGCGGCTTTAGCAAAGCATGCCCCGACGGTACCATCGGGGCAGGCCCCGACGGTACCATCGGGGCAGGCCCCCGGTGGTATCGACCTTGCCACCAGCGGCATGCAGTGGAAAGTCAGCCAAGACCCTTCGACAGGCTCAGGGCAAGCGGCTGGCGTTGAGATGAACGTTGATCCGGCCATGATTGAGCGGGTCAGGCGGGAGGGGATTGACAGCCTGACGCCGGTGATTTTTAAGATTACGCCGGTAACCGCATCTGCCCTCATAGATTTAGTCAGGTAAATCTCCTGGCAGGGGCATGATTTGTCTTGTGATAAAAATTTGTTTTTGATATAATCGTGCCGAAAATAGCGAGAAGAGGTTCATGGGAACATTTCATACAAAATGCCTGATTGAAAATCATATTGACAGAAAAAAGTCGATTGTGATTCCGAAACTTTTGGTAGATACAGGCAGTGAATACACTTGGATACCGGAAAATTTGCTTGAAAAAATCGCGGTGACGCGCGAGAAGAAGGACTTGATTTTTGTGATGGCCAATGGTCAGCAGATAACCCGCAGTGTTGGTTTCGCGGTGATCCATCTGGATAAATATTTTACCATTGACGAAATTGTTTTCGGAGAAAAAGGAGATTTGATTCTTCTGGGGTCCAGAACCCTGGAGGGTTTAAATTTAGCTGTCGATTCCCGCCAAAAAAAGCTTGTCGCTGCCGGTCCATTCCCCGCCGCTTAATCTTTTTTAGAATCACACCGATGACAAGCGTCCCCTCCCTTCCGGCAGTGCCAAAATCGTGGATCGGTTAAATTCCGCATTAGGCGTCCATTAAATTTGCTTGGTTTAAAGTGATTTTAGGTGTAAAGTATTGCTGCCTTGCTACTTTTAACGGTTAAATTTAACGGTTAAATTCTATTCTGCCAGTGGCGATGTTTTTTAACGGTGTTTTTAACGGTCTGAGGGTAAAAATTTAACGGTGTCAGGTGTTTTTTAACGGTTAAATTTAACGGTTAAATTTTCTTCTGCCACTGGAAAGGTTTTTTAACCGTGTTTTTAACGGTCTAAGGGTAAAAATTTAACGGTTCCAGGCAATTTTTAACGGTTAAATTTAACGGTTAAATTTTTTATAAGTGTATAGAAGGAGGTTTTAGCGCACTTCCAAATATAGGAGGTCAACCATGGTGGAAGACAAATCAAGTGTGGTAACTGAGTATCTGGCCCAAAAAGGGCCAGCCACTGTTGAGCAAATAGCCAGTCATTTAGGCATTTCTACTGTCATGGTGTACAGGAAAATAGGCAGGCTTATAGACCAAGGCAAAGTAGAAAAAGTAGGTAAAAATTACCAGCTTAAGGTGCCAGGCCCAACAGTACAGAGTACTGCTATGCCAAAGCCTGCGGAAGACGGCTCAACTCAACCCTCCACCCCAAGCCTGCCGCAAACCAGCCAATCTTCCACAGACCAGAAACCTGAAATTGTAGAGGCTTCAGACATTCCTTTCTGGCTTCGATGGACCTTAAAAAGTGACGATGATGCCAATAGGTTAAGGGGTAGATATCGTTATATTCGCGGTATCACCCAGGACGAATATTTGCAGCGGCGCCAAGTGGATAAATTTTCTTCAGAGACAGCCCGTAATTTGGCCAGAGACATTTTAGATGGTATTTTTGATAATCTTGTCTGGATTTTGGCGGTGGCGACAATCTGGATTCAACAGGCCTTGGTAAGGGTCTTTAAAAAACAGATGACGGCCCAGCAGAAGGATTTTCAGCCTTTTTTGGTTTTTTGGCTTAAAATTGTTATTTTGCTTTTGATGGGCGGTCTTGTTGGTTATCACATGCATCGTATCCCACAAAATGAAATAAACATAACCAAGGACCAATTGTCCCAAAGCGAAGAGCAGCGTAAAGATTTAGAGCAGCAAATGAAGGCAGGGCAGGAGGAAGCCCAAAAATCCCAAGAAAAGATCAATCAATTAAATCAGCAAAACGACCAATTGCAAGGGCAGTTGGATAAAACCAAGGCAGATCTATCAAGAGAACAAGAGCAGAGGGCTAATTTAGAACAGCAGATAAAGTCCGGCCAGAGCGAAAACCAAGAGTTGCAGCAAAAGGTTAGCCAGCTAGAACAGTATAACAAGGCGGGGCAGGGAGAGAACAATCGCTTACAGCAGGAACAACAAACGTTACAGCAGAAGGTGGATTATTTGGAGGAACAGAACAAATTAGGGCATGAGCAGTCAGAGAAGGATCGGGCAGAAATTGAGAGGTTAAACGGTGTCATTGTGAGAAATCCGCAGGACAAAAGGGGACAGTTGAATTCAACTGTCCCCATCATCCCGAAGTGATTAAGTTATGTCCACCGCAAAATAGAAAATAAAATTTGACAAAATAGATTCTCATATTATACTTACTAACATGATTAACTTAGTAATGATAATGGAGGATTGAATGAAAACTACAGTAAAAGATAAACATTGGCGAAGCATGGCTAAGGCAGTTTCCTGGCGCATTACCGGTACTATTGATACCACCATTATTTCATGGATTATTACGGGTAAATTACAGGTCGCCTTATCTATTGGATTTATAGAACTTTTTACGAAAATGGTCCTTTATTATTTCCATGAACGAGTTTGGGAAGGGATTAAAATCGGTCGGGCTGTGGTGGATTATGAAATATAATGATTAAGGAAAAACTATGAAAGTTTCTGCCAGAATGGATTATGCGGTCAGGGCGCTTTTGGAATTGGGCTACCATTGGCCGGACACTCATCCTCGTCAGGTAAGAGAGATTAGTCGCAAAGCCGGCGTACCGCAAAAGTTCCTGATTCATATTCTGATTGCTTTAAAGAATCTGGGTTACGTCCACAGTATTCGGGGCAAAACCGGCGGGTACATCCTGGCGCTGGGGCCACAGGACATTAAACTGGCTGATATAGTCAAACAATTAGGAGGATTAGGATCTTTCGATGAGCAAAAACGCAAGACTAAAAAAAATGATGCCGTCAGTTTATTGTGGCAGGAGATTGACCAAAGAATTATTCAGACATTGAAGGGGGTTAATCTGGAGGATCTTTGTAATCGCCAGCGCCAACACATTAAAGCGTTAAGTTATGATATTTAAACGTATTCCCCTCCCCACAAGACCCGCCTACGGCGGGTCAAGGGGGAGGGAATTAATCTAGGATAGAAAACACTATGGACATCAAAGAAAAAGTACTCCCATTGCGGCAAAAGGCCAAGGGGCTTGATGCCGAAGGTGTCATACGACTGGCTTATCAGGAGTTTGGCCAGAGAATTACTTTTGCTACCAGTCTTGGCGAGGAAGACCAGATCATTACCGATATGATCGCCCGGGTGGCTCCAGATATTACTATTTTTACTTTGGACACGGGGCGTTTATTCCAGGAAACCTATGACCTTTTAGCTAAAACTCAAAAGAAATACCCAAGATTGAAATTCAGCATTTATTATCCTAACACGCAGACCGTGCAAGACATGGTAGGGAGCAAGGGGATCAATTTATTTTATGAGAGTATTGAGAACCGTAGATTCTGTTGCCATGTGCGCAAGGTGGAGCCTTTACGACGAGCTTTATCGAATTCTGATGCCTGGATTGTTGGTTTGCGCAAGCAACAGGGGGTGACTCGTTCGAATCTGGAAGTTTTCGAATGGGATGAGGCTAATGGCAAGGTGAAAGTCAATCCTTTAGTCGACTGGTCGCTGGAGGACGTCCATCTTTACATTAAAGACCATAATGTAGATGTGAATCCTTTGCATGCCAAGGGGTTTATTTCTATTGGCTGTGCTCCTTGCACACGGGCCGTTAAACCCGGTGAAGATATCCGGGCTGGCCGCTGGTGGTGGGAACAGCCCGAGCAGAAAGAGTGCGGGTTGCATAATAATCCGCAATGGAAGGCCCGCCTCGAGAAAAAGACATAGTCTTTTTCTCGGGCGAGGTCTCGCCATGATTAAAATTAGTTTTAATCATGGCGGAGGAATCAAAAATAATATGGACAATCTTGATCAATTGGAATCTCAAAGCGTTTATATTTTGCGCGAAGCCTACCGCGAGTTTAAGTCCCTGGCCATGCTGTGGTCTATTGGTAAAGACTCGACGGTGCTTTTGTGGCTGGCCCGCAAGGCCTTTTTTGGCCACGTGCCGTTTCCTTTGGTGCATATTGATACCAGCTACAAGATCCCCGAGATGATTCAATATCGGGATAAGCTGGCCATGGAATGGAAGTTAAACATGATTGTAGGCAAAAATACCCAGGCTTTAAAAGAAAAGCGCACCTTTCCCGATGGGGTCATTGATCGCATCGCTTGCTGCAAGGCACTTAAGACTGAGGCTTTGAAGAATACTCTTTCCGGAGAATGGCCGCGCTGGCGCCTCAATCATCAAACGGGCCAGTATGAGATCGACACCAATATTGAACCTTATACCGGCGTTATCGTCGGTGCCAGGGCTGATGAAGAAGGCAGCCGCTCCAAGGAACGTTATTTCTCACCGCGGGATCGCAACAGCGACTGGGATGTAGGGGATCAGCCTCCGGAATTGTGGAATCAATTCAAGACGGATTTTGCCCCTGGCACGCATATCCGCATTCATCCATTATTGGACTGGACGGAGCTTAACATTTGGGAATATATAGAAAAAGAACATATTCCTGTGGTGCCTTTATATTTTGACCAGGGCGAAGGCAGACGCTATCGTTCTTTGGGCTGCTATCCGTGTACATTTCCGGTTGATTCAGCGGCCAAGAATGTCAGTGATATCGTGAAGGAATTAAGAGAAGGCAAGTTTAAAAATATTGCCGAGCGCTCCGGCCGTGCTCAGGATAAGGAAGACGGTGGGGGGCTTGAGACCTTGCGCAAAGAAGGATACATGTAGGGGCACGGCATGCCGTGCCCCTACGGGGAATCATGATGCAACATCGTGAGCAGATGAATGTCGTTATCGTCGGGCATGTGGACCATGGTAAAAGTACCTTGGTGGGACGCCTTTTGGCAGATACCGGTTCTTTACCGCAAGGAAAATTAGAAGCGGTTAGAGCTAACTGTGAGCAGCGTCATGCCAAGCCCTTTGAATATGCCTTTTTACTCGATGCCCTTAAAGACGAACAGTCCCAGGGGATCACCATCGACACGGCCCGTTGTTTTTTCAAATCGGCCAAGCGTGATTACATCATCATCGATGCTCCTGGCCATATTGAATTTTTAAAAAATATGATTTCTGGCGCTGCGCGTGCCGAGGCGGCATTACTGGTCATTGATGCCCATGAAGGCATCAAAGAAAATTCCAAACGCCATGGCTATATGATGCGTTTTTTAGGGATCAAAAATGTGGCGGTGTGCGTCAATAAAATGGATCTGGTCGGGTTTGATCAAAAAATTTTTGAGCAGATCAAAACCGATTGCAGCAAATTTCTTCATGACATTGATTTAAAACCCAAGAGTTTTATTCCTATTGCGGCTTTCCACGGTGATAACATTGTCAGTTCCTCTTCCCATATGCCTTGGTATAAGGGGAGTTCTATTTTGGAAGCGTTGGATAGTTTTGAGAAAGCTGCTCCTAAAGAATTTCAAGTTTTTCGTATGCCGGTGCAGGATATCTATAAATTTACCGAGGAAGATGATGATCGACGCATGGTGGCTGGCCGCATTGAAACAGGAACGGTTCAATGTGGCGATGAGGTTGCTTTCTTGCCCTCAGGCAAGAAGAGCCGTATCAAAACCATTGAATATTTTAACGGCCCAGTTAAAACGCAAGCTGTGGCCGGGGAAAGTGGTGGTTTTACTTTTGAGACGGAAATTTATATCCGCCCCGGCGAGATGATGGTGAAACCTTCCGAAAAAATGCCTCAAGTGGCGACTAAATTCAGGGCCAGTGTCTTTTGGATGGGAAAACAGCCGCTGGTGAAGGATAAAACTTATAAGCTCAAAATGACCACCCAGCAAGTACCGGTGGCGGTCGCTGATATCGTGGGGGTCTTAAATACGGCGGAACTGGTTTCCAGCCACAAGTCCCACGTGGATCGTCATGAAGTCGGGGAAGTGATTTTTGAGGCTTTAAAGCCCGTGGCTTTTGATCTGATCGCAGATATCGCCCAGACAGGCCGCTTTGTTCTGGTGGATAATTATGAAATTTCCGGCGGGGGAATTATTTTAGCGGCGGTTTTTGATAGCGACAGCTT
>JAHFGE010000087.1 GCA_023247575.1 Candidatus Omnitrophota bacterium
GCTCTTATATTTATCCCAGGTATAGGTACCAATTAAAATTCCTTCAATGATGGCCTTGATCGCTGAATCATCTTAGTATGAGGAATCAATTCAATATTTTTGACTCTTTTTAGATAGGACGACAAAAGCGTCTTACGCACTTGGATACGCAACTCGGTAAGGGTAAGTTTATCTGCTTTACCAAGCCCTACAAAAATCAACTTTGATTTGTCTGTAAAGAAAGGAAAAATTTCGCCTTTTTCGAGCCCTTCCTTTAAATGTTTGTTCTTCTGGCCACTAGTTAATAAAATCACCGATGCCTGCTGATCATATTTGACTTGGGGACGAAAAGAAATCACCATTATTTACCTCGCTGATCTATAGGAACGTAATCGCGCTTAGGAGAACCTATGTAAATCTGAAAAGGCCTTCCAATTTTTGTAGTCGAATCCTCAATCATTTCTTTCCAATGGGCAATCCAGCCCGGCATACGCCCGATAGCAAACATCACCGGAAACATCTGCAAAGGGATCCCCACAGCCCGGTAAATAATACCACTGTAGAAATCCACGTTAGGATAAAGTTTGCGGCTGATAAAATAATCGTCCTTGAGAGCGACTTCCTCTAAGCGTTTGGCCAAATCTAACAAAGGATCACGAATTCCTAATTTATTTAAAAGATCATCCGCACATTTTTTAACGATTTTTGCCCGAGGATCAAAATTTTTATAAACGCGGTGACCAAAGCCCATCAAACGAAAAGAGTCGTTTTTATCTTTGGCTTTGGCAATGTATTTATTGATATTGCCTCCATCTTTTTGAATAAGCTCTAACATTTCAATAACAGCCTGATTGGCACCACCGTGTAATGGGCCCCACAAGGCACAGATCCCGGCGGAAATGGAAGCATAAAGGTTGGCACGAGAGCTGCCCACTAAGCGCACCGTAGAGGTGGAACAGTTTTGTTCATGATCGGCATGCAAAATCAACAGCACACGTAACGCATTGACAACTTCATCAATGATTTTGTAAAATTTTGTCGGCGAGGAAAACATCATATTTAAAAAGTTGGGTACATATTTCAAATCATGACGCGGATAAACAAACGGTTCACCGATAGATTTTTTGTAGGAAAAAGCACAAATCGTTCTAACTTTAGAAAGTAATTGTACCGCAATACGATTAACTTCTTCCTTGGTGGGGTCCTCTTTGGTAAATTCAGGGTAATAAGCAGACATGGAACAAACCATGGCCGAAAGACTGGCCATGGGATGGGTCGCGGAAGGAAATGCATTAAAAAAATTCTTCATATCCTCGTGGATCATGGAATGTTCATTGAAAGCAGCGGAAAAAGCATCGAGCTCTTTTTTGGTGGGCAATTTGCCATAAATCAAAAGATAAGAGGTTTCCACAAAAGTTGACTTTTCGGCTAACTGTTCAATAGGAATGCCGCGATAACGTAAAATACCTTTATCGCCATCAAGATAAGTAATGGCGCTCTGGCAAGAGCCGGTGTTGCCAAAGCCAGGGTCCATGGTGATGTAGCCTGTGCTGGAGCGCAGCTTACTGATATCAATGGCCCTTTCTCCTTCAGTGCCAACAATCACAGGGCAATCTAAAACTTTGCCATCCAGCTGGATTTGAGCGGTCCCTTGAGTATTCATGGTTTCTGGCATAATAGCCTCCAAATGATAAGAGCATCAAATGATTTCCATTATATTACACAATTTCAATCTTTCCAGAAATATAGCAAAGAAGAAATACCAGTCCCTAACACATATAACCATAAAGTATTGCTGACAAAATAAGGGTAAACCATCAACACGATGCCAATAGTTAATGCCCTATAGTTTCTTTCCTTGCGGCCGTAATTAAAAGCACAAAAACCAATAATACCAAAAATCAGCCAGGCCATGATGTTCGCCCAACTAAAATTCATACTAGATGGATTGACTCCATAAGCATTGAGGATCGTAGACAAATCTTGTTGAGAGGGCATAAAAAATCCTTATAACCACCCCAAGTGAACAAAGGTACAAATAGCTACAAATGGGGACAGTTGCGCAACTGTCCCCATTTGTTTCGGAGAACTGTCTGCAAGATGCCCCCATTACGCAAATAGTCAACTTCGATGGGCGTATCCACGCGAGCTAAAACTTTAAATTCTTTTTTACTACCATCAAAGGATGTAGCAACCACCGTCAATTCCTGACGGGGTTTTAAGCCATCGTTCAAATCTGGAAAGTCAAACACCTCATCGCCTTTGAGGCCTAATGGGACGACGGCCTCTCCCGATCTAAACTGGCAGGGCAACACACCCATGCCGCAAAGATTACTGCGATGAATGCGTTCGAAACTTTCTGCAATGACAACTTTAATCCCTAACAGGGTCGTGCCCTTGGCCGCCCAGTCGCGGGAAGAACCAGTGCCATATTCTTTACCGGCCAAAACAACGAGCGGCGTATGATTGACTTGATATTTCAAGGAGGCATCATAAATAAACATCCTTTCATTCGTCGGCCAATAAATTGTCCACGGGCCTTCGGTACCCGGGGCAATGAGATTACGCAGACGAATATTGGCAAACGTGCCGCGGGTCATCACCCTATCATTACCCCGACGGGATCCATAGCTATTAAAATCTTTAGGTTCAATCCCCTGCTCCATCAAATATTTTCCCGCTGGAGAATCTTTAGCAATGGCACCGGCCGGAGAAATATGGTCTGTCGTAATGGAATCACCGACCATCACCAAACAGCGCGCTTTTTTGATGCTTTTTATTGGATCGGGATTTGGCTTCATATCTATAAAATACGGCGGATTTTGAATATAAGTGCTCTTCTCATGCCAGTTAAACAAATCAGATTTGGCGGATTTAATCTCATTCCAATTTTTATTGCCTTTATTCACATTCTTATAACATTGGCGGAAAATTTTGGCCTTGACAAACTTGTCGGCTAATTGGTGAATTTCTTCTTCAGTGGGCCAAATATCCTTTAAATAAACCGTGTTGCCTTTTTTGTCTTGACCAAGAGGTTGAGTCGTTAAATCCATATCCACCCGTCCGGCCAAGGCATAAGCAACCACCAGCGGCGGCGAAACTAAGAAGCTGGCTTTAGTCAGAGGATTGATACGGCCTTCAAAATTGCGGTTGCCTGACAATACAGCCGCGGCAACCAAATTGCCCTCGGTGATGGCGCGGGCTACATGGTCCGGCAAAGGACCAGAGTTGCCGATACACGTGGTGCAGCCGTAACCCACAATATTAAAGCCAAGCTTCTGTAAATATTTCATTAAACCAGCTTCTTTAAGATACTCTTCCACCACTTGAGAGCCAGGCGCAAAGGAAGTTTTGACATAATGAGGCGGGGTCAGGCCTTTCTCCACGGCTTTCTTGGCCAACAGACCAGCGCCGATAAGCACCGACGGATTGGAAGTATTGGTACAGCTGGTAATGGCCGCAATCACCACCGCGCCATGACCGATAGTTTCTGTGACGCCGTTTGAGACAGTGGCTGTGCGATTTAAATCGCTTTCAGTTAAACCATAACCGCGGGATTTGATATCGGTCGTTAAAGTCGAACGGAAATTGGTTTTTAAATCTTTCAAAGCCACACGGTCTTGCGGCCGTTTGGGGCCGGCCAGGCACGGCTCCACCGTAGATAAATCTAATTCCAAAAGGTCGCTGTATTGAACTTGTGATGTTTGAGGCGTATAAAATAGACCCTGGTGTTTGTAGTATTTTTCAACTAAATCAACTTCCGCCGATGTACGTCCGGAAATTTTTAAATAATTCAGTGTCTCCTCATCCACAGGAAATAAACCGATGGTAGCACCGTATTCAGGGGACATATTGGCAATGGTAGCACGATCCGGCAGAGATAAATATTTCAATCCTTCACCAAAAAATTCCACAAACTTTTCTACCACTCCCTTTTGACGTAAAATTTGAGTGACGGTCAAAACCAAATCCGTGGCTGTGACTCCTTCCCGCAAATGACCTTTCAGGCGAAAACCAACCACCTCCGGCAACAGCATGTAAATCGGCTCACCAAGCATGACGGACTCAGCCTCGATGCCCCCAACCCCCCAGCCGACAATTCCAAGACCGTTGATCATCGTCGTGTGTGAATCTGTGCCAACACAGGTGTCGGGATAGGCAATAGTTTCTTTGCTGATTTTTTTCTTTAAAACACCCTTGGCTAAATATTCAAGATTCACCTGATGGACAATGCCGGTGGCCGGCGGTACCACCCGAAAATTTTGCAAAGCGCTCTGCCCCCATTTGAGGAATTCATAACGCTCATGGTTGCGTTCAAACTCCCGTTTAACATTTTCCGCCAGGGCTTTGTTGGTGCCAAACGCGTCCACCTGCACGGAATGGTCGATGACCAAATCGCACTGCACCTGCGGATTGATTTTCTTGATGTCTCCGCCCAATTTCTTCATGGCATCGCGCATGGCGGCCAAGTCCACCACACACGGTACGCCGGTAAAATCCTGCAGGATCACCCGGCCCGGCTTAAAAGCAATTTCCTCCTTGGGCTGATTGGGCCTCCAACCGGCAATTTTTTCAATGTCTTTTGAGGTGATTTGATAATGATCGTAATGACGTAGAGCGCTTTCTAACAACACTCGAATAGAAAATGGTAATTTGGATAAATCACTACCTGCAGTCTTGGCGTAGTGAGGCAACGAATATATAGTGTACCGGTGGGAGCCTATTTTCAAGACTTTTCGAATAGCCATTTGATCAAAGGACGGCATCACTAGACTCTCTTTCTACAAGCAGCTTAAATGTATGATAGAGGATTTTAATTATAGAGAAAGGTTACCGGAGAGTCAACCGCAGAAAGTTTTGGGATTATTTTCGTCCATATCCCAACGTAAAGGATTCTGTTGTATGTATTCTTTAATTTCCAGAAAGGATTGTTCATCACGGATAATATGTTCATAAAATCGCGCTTGCCAAGCAGATGGAATGTCATTCGTAGATGCATATTTTGTTACACCAATTTTGAAACCTCGAATAATTGATCCCAAATTTTTTGATTGTGGACCAAATTTATTTTTGTTTTGTAGAGACACAAAATTTTGTGTCTCTACAATCCAAATAATTCCATGTATATGATATGGATGCAGACATAGCTTTCCCTCACGGTTGATGGTTTAACTTATCGTGGGGAAATTTATGTCAACCGCATAGGGAATGCGGATACAAATACTATAGAGGCTTTTTAGAATTTTGTAAATTTATACCCCCGCCTTCGCCAGTTCCTGATCCCTGGTTTGTTCTAACCCGAGGAACTGCGGCAACCAGGCCGTCAAAACCTTCGCGCTTGATCCGCTCCACCATGGCCGGGTCAAAGGTCATCTGCACCCCTGGGCCTTCCTTTTTAACGTTCATCTGCATTAGCTAACTCTATAATCATTTGAATCAATGCAACAGTCATACATTGAACGATCGATCTTTATCCAATCTGTCTTATTGATACCTCTGGTATTTTTATAGGTTGGACTTATGGGAAAAACTGACGCCATTTTAATCCAACGATTTTGTTCTTGAGCTATAGTTCTGACTTCATCTGCCACTTCACTTAAATCCTGATCTTGACTGAACACCAGACAAACATCATAAGTATTTTCTCGGGCCAGACGAATAATATCAAGTGCGATACGAACATCTACCCCTTTTTCTTGACCTACTAGAAAAGTATGAGTTCGGCCGTTGGGCAGCTTTACTGTTTGATTTCGATAACGTAACTTTCTAGAAAAAATAATAACCCCTCTTTGTCCCATAGCTGCCAATTTTCTTGTCCAGAAATTATGCCAAAAACCATCATCGTTAACATCGGAAATGCCAGTATAAAATCTTATCTCTCCTAGTTTCCATCCCTGATCTGAACAAATTTTCGCAGATAATAGCTGAACGTCATAATTCGGGTAGGCATAGCCAAAGGCGTTTTTAACGGCGTAATGTAAATTCTGACCGTCAATAAATACAGTGGCTCTCTTGAGTTTGGGTTCTGTGGGGGACATAATAATGTGCTATAAATTAATAACCCCGCCCGAACCTTTTTCAAGGCATCAGACGGGGAGAAGATGCTTTTTAATTGCTTTAACTCTATTACTGCTATTTGCTCTTGTCAATGCTTTTCTTTCTATTGAAAGTATAGCATTTAAATGCTTAATCCCGCCAATAATTATTTATTACACTCCATTGTTATTACACCCCCGCCTTGGCCAGTTCCTTCTCCCTGGTTTGTTCTAACCCGAGGAACTGCGGTAAATTCGTCACCGGAATAATGCTTTGAATCCTAAACTCCAGGCCGTCGAATCCTTCGCGCTTGATCCGATCCACCGTGGCCGGATCAAAGGTCATCTGCACCCCTGGACCTTCCTTGTTGACGTTCATCTGCATATTAGCACGGTTGAAGTCGATACCGCCGGGGGCCTGCCCCGATGGTACCGTCGGGGCCTGCTTTGCTAGAGTCGCCGCCTGGTCGGCCCTCATCGCCGCGTCGGCTGAAAATAGTATTCTAAAGTATTCAATCTCCAGCAGTTTTTCCTTAACCCATGCTAGATTTGTAGGGGTATTCGGCACTCCCTGAAGCTGAATATAATAC
>JAHFGE010000088.1 GCA_023247575.1 Candidatus Omnitrophota bacterium
AAGCTTTTTGGCCCAAAACTTTGGCAAAATTTCTCTTAAAAAGCTGCTCGGCCCTATTAGGGGCATGCATAAAGTAACCTTCCATCATCAGCCATCCGCCGAAATTAACCCCATGCAATAAAACCGCCTGGCCATCGGTATCTACAATGGACATTTTTTTGGTTTTGAGAAGGTTCATCATTTTTGACTCGTAGGGGCGAACCTTGTGTTCGCCCTAATTTATTGGGCGATGACAAGCATCGCCCCTACAAAAATGAATAATTCATCAAAAATTTTCTAAATTCTTCACGTACGCTCGGATCAGTGATAAAAACGCCATCGTTGTGGCCGCCAGAAATTTCAATAAAACTCTTAGGTTGTGCCGCGGCCTCATAAAGCTTGTGTCCCATACTAAAAGGGACCACCTCATCCTGGCGACTATGCAAAAATAATTTAGGGACCGTGATCTTGCCAACTTTGAAAAGTGAATCAAATTTAACACTCATCATCCAGGAAGGCAAAGATGGGTACAGGCGACGGGCCATGTCATAAGCCGATGTAATCGAAGACTCCACAACAAGGCCAGCCACTTTCCGTTTAGATGCCAAATCGATCGCCACCACTCCTCCCAAAGAAGCTCCATACGCAATGATACGGCTGCGATCAATGTCTGTCCTGGTTTGCAAATAATCATAAACGGCCTGGGCATCTTTGTATACGCCTCCTTCCGTCGGACGTCCTTGGCTTTTGCCATAACCACGGTAGTCAAAAATCAAAACATTGAAGCCCAGGTCATGAAAAAATTTGATCTTCATGACCCTCTCGCTCATGGTACCTGCATTGCCATGGGCAAAGATAATGGTCGATGCGTTCCCTACAGGAGCCTTAACCAGCCAAGTATTGATTTTGATGCCATCAGAGGTTGTTATAGACAGGTCTTCATAAGAAAGACCGGCGTGGGCAGGCGTGGTACTGATGACTTTACCAGGAAAAAATACCGCCGTGTGCTCCAAATGTTTGACCAAGAAAAAAATGGCCGCAAAACAACAAAGGACAGTAACCAAAACAGTAGTCATAAATCTCGGCATCGGGTTTTAATTAGTATTCCGTAAAGGAATTAGGGAAATCATCAACTTTATGGCTTTTAAGACATCTTCGATGCGGCAAGGCTTGATCAAATAATGGTCCGCTTGCAAATCAAAGCTCTTTTGCATGTTTTGGATTTCATCCATCGCCGAGATGATAACCACGGGAATCCATTTTTTAGAAGGAGGATTGGTGCGCAATTGGCTCAGTACAGCAAACCCATCCATATGGGGCATCATCAGGTCCAGGACCACCACATCGGGATTTTGACTCTGAATTTTTTCCCAGGCTTCTTGACCATCGCGAGCAGAAATCACGCCATAACCGGCCGAGGCTATTTTATGGGCCATGATTTCAAGAACAGCAGGTTCATCATCAGCGATTAAAATCTTGACTGCCGCCATAAAAGTCCTCTTTATCTGGCCGAAGAATATTGTTTTAAATCATAACGAATTTCTTTTTGTGGCATGGCAATACGGTCAATTTTCACCTGGGCCTTGGCAAAAAAATGTTCAGCCATGGTATCGTGATAGTCCGAGAAAATAACCACCCTTTTGACTCCCGCGTTAACCAGTGCTTTGGCACAGGTGGTGCAAGACATATTGGTGACATAGGCCGTAGCCCCTTCCACGGCATGCCCACGACGGGCGGCCTGCACCAGGGCATTCATTTCCGCGTGCACGGTACGGATACAATGATTATCCACAATCATGCATCCGACATCTTCACAGTGATCATCTCCTGGAATAGAACCATTATATCCGGTGGCAATCACATGTTTATTCTTAACCAAAACGCAACCGCAATGCATGCGTGGACACGTAGCCCGTTCAGAAGCCAGCATAGCCAACTTCAAAAAATATTCATCCCAATCCGGTCGCTTCATAGGTTTTTATTCTACTATAAAACTTGAATTCTTCGGTAAATTCTTTCAATAGCTTCTGCAAGAATTTCAGTCTTAGGCAAAAGGCTTATAACCAGAAACCCTCCCTTTTCAAAATCAAAAAAATACCCCGGATGCACCAGGACGTGTTCTTTGTCCAATAAATTTAAAACAAACTGCTCTTCGGATTGAATGGATGGTACTTGCATAACGGCATACCAACCGCCTTCGGCTGACAATAATTCCCATGCCGTGCCCCTACGTAAGATTTCCAAATTTTCACGGACGCGCTGTAAAATCTGTTTTTGAATTTTAGCACTCTGCGCTAGCCATGTCGGCAACGCATTTTGCACCGGCGTATTAACGGAAAGATAAGTATCAGCAACGACTTCCAGACGCTGCATGGCTGCCTTCACCAAAACTTCAGGACCATGGACGACAATCCATGCCAATTTCATCTGAGGTAAACCTAAAATTTTAGATATACCGCTTAAGGTAAAGGTCAAAACATCATTATTATTGTAGAGACGAGGCATGGTTCGACTACGCTCACCACAGGTTGCCTCGTCTCTACAACCTACATTAAATTTATAATCAAAGAAAACCTCATCAGAAATAATCGCCATATGATTTTTCAAACATTGCTCGTTTAAAAACTCCATGTCTTGGCGGCTAATATAAGAGCCGGTGGGATTATTAGGATTAACCACAATAACAGCTCGTGTACGCCTAGTTATCAGACTTTTAAATACCTTTTGATTAATGCTCCAATTTCCATCATATGCTAGAGGATAATAATTAAATTCTACATCATGAAGCTCCAGTAAAAACTGAAACAAAGGATAGCTGGGTTTAGGGATCAGAATATGGTCGCCGGGATTGGTTAAAAGCTTGAGCAAAAAAGAGTACCCCTCCGAGGTGCTGGAGGTCAGGACTACGCGTTGTGGATCTAGTTTAGAACCTTTGTCACCCCCGAATGTTTTTATCGGGGGTCCAGAAATAGCATTTTCTGGATTCCCGCTTAAAACATGCGGGAATGACAGATTATTATAGTAATCCGCAATTGCTTGACGGGCGGTCGGCATCCCTTCCGCAGCCGGAGTATAAATCAAGTTTTCCTCCAATGATAAGGCATCAAGCCAGTGTAAAGGATACTCGAAACCGCATCGGGTGGGATTTGACTCTGTTAAATCAAGAATTGATATTCCTTGAGATCGCAACTTTTCTAAAAGTTCAGTTAACGGATTATGCTGTAAGGACCAACTAGTACGCTTGGCAAATGAAAAATCATTGACGTAACTTTGCAAGTTCCTGCTCTTTTTGTTGTAACTGCTTTTTTAATTCTTCGTATTCTGATTTCGCCACCCACTGCACATCTTCGCGTTTACGGGAAAGTTCGGCATTCTGCGATCGAAGCTGAGCCAACTCTTTATTGACCTGCTCGAGAGTAGTTTCCAAACTCATGGCCTTGGTCGACAAAGTTCTTTTTTCTTCCTGAAGGCTGTTGAATTGACTCTTGATTTCCTGTAGCTGTTGTTCCAGGCCGATGGCTTTAGAATGCTCTTTTTCCAAATCAGCCTCGGTGCGATAAATCTGTTCTTTCAAATTTTTCTCATGGGCTTTAACTTTATCCAGATTGGCTTGCTCTTTCTCGCGCCAACCCTTTTCCTGGGACAATTTTTCCAAAATGTCTTTATACTCTCCCTCTTGTTCTTCCAATTTCTTTTGTAGATCCTTCTCCTGCATCTTTAACTTCTCCAGATCACCCACCAGCGCATTGTTTTGCCTCTCCCATCGCTGCGCAATGGCCTGCCAGTCCTTAGGTTTATCGACAGCCACAGGATCAGGAATCATTTCCGCTGTATTCTTCTTTTTTAATTTTTTAGACGCAGGCTCGGAAGGCATAGTGTAAATAACCACCGCCAGCGCTACTAAAACAACGAAGCATATAATGATGATCCAGAACATGTCTTCCCTCCCTTAATAAGGCCCAAGTATAGCATCAAAAGCTGGTGAAGAAAATAAAAAGGGTTACATCATATGTGAATAAATCGGTGAAGACAGGTTAATGAATTTGATTGAGTTCAAAGCTCATGGTCTTCATGAGCCCCTGATAAAATCGCCTGGATTTGTCATTGGCGGCTTTTCGTTCATATTCTTGCATGATGGCCAGTGCCTGCCGATAATGGACCAGCGCTAAATCTTTCTGCCCATTTGAAAAATACGCTCTGGCTAAAAGCAACTGGCCACGGCCAAAATAAGGTTCAAATTTGGCCATTCTTTCAAACAAGGGAAGTTCCCCCCGCCAAAAGGTGTTTTGATGGATGGTTAAAGAACCGAGGATTATACAAACAACCAAAAATAAAATTTTGTCACCCCCGAATGCTATTAACCTGCCTGCCGGCAGGCAGGTCGGGGGTCCAGAAGTTCTAGATTCCCGCTTAAAACATGCGGGAATGACAGTCATAATAACTACTACTACCCCCACCATTGGCAAATAGAGAAAATGTTCCGCTGTCAAAATAAAAGAATATTCATTGATGAGCGGCACCACGTTTAAAACCGGCAGCAGTGTCAATACAAACCACGCACCACCAAAAATAATGGCACGTTTGTCCGACAAATTTTTAAATTTAACAAACCAAATTAAACCAATTATTAATAATCCTAAACCAATAAATCCCCAAACATTAGGCTGCAAGATGTCCGTATTGCGATAATAATGAAGATCGTAAGGAGCCACAACCAGACGCAGATACATGAGGAGTGTGCGGGGAATAGCCAGCAGTCTTAATCTTAACTCGCCGGGGAATTGTAAAATATCTTCTAACAGGTGAGCGCCGGAAATAGTTGAACGTAACCATAAAAAGACCAAAGTGGCTATAGCAAAAATCAGCCATAACCTCCATCTGTCATCCCCGAATGTGTTTATCGGGGATCTAGTCCTTGCAACCTCTAGATTCCCGCTTAAAACATGCGGGAATGACAAGGTTTTTCTATACCAATCGACCAGAATAAGCAGTAAAGGGGTCATAACCACCTGCTCTTTGGTCAAAAGCGCACCCATCAAAATGAAAAGGCTCAAGACATACTTTTCTCTCACATAAAAATAAATGGTCAACAAAACAAACGTAGCCATCAAAAGATTCGAAATGCCGGCCACACAGGCCACGGCCTCGCTTTGTACGGGGTGAATGAGAAATATGAGGCTTACCCCAAAAGCCAGCCATTGATTAAACTGCAGACGGCGCAACAAAGCCAAAAGCAAAAGTCCATTGGCCATATGAATAAGGAGGTTGACCAAATGAAAGCCAGCCGCATGAAACCCCCAAAGCCTATATTCCAGACGGTAAAAAATCTCCAGCAGCGGCCGATAGTAGACATTCATAACCGAACCGACAAGAGAATGACCTGTTTGAAAAAATATGTCTCCTAGATGATCCAGCCTGCCAATCTGAGGATTTTGGACGATAAAAACGACATCATCGTGAACAAAGGGATGATGGATGGTGTTAAAAAAAACGAGGAAAGTAATGAGGACGAGGCCCAAAAGCACAATTAACCGGCAAATTCTTTCTTGAGTTTTTCGATATTAGCTTTAACTTCTTCAAACTGGCTGTCGATGGTTTTGACCAAATCGCTCATGCCGGCGATCGTATTGGCCTTGGCCAATTGTTCCAGCTGCAAACAGGTCGCGGACATGCGTTTGGCGGAAATATTACCCGATGCCCCTTTAAGCGCGTGGGCCACCTTTCTAATTTTATTGAAATCTTTTTTGGCGAGCGCCTCGCCTAGGACCCGGCGATCGCCTGCAAAGTCTTCCTGAAAAATATCCAAAAGCTCCAATAAAAGAGCCTCATCATTCTGAACGCGTTCTAAAATGTCAGGTAAATCAATAATATCGTCTGGCATACTTTATCCTTGCCAAAATCTGATCCTCTTTATTCCTTCCCCTTGACGGGGGAGGCCAGGTGGGGGTGCCTGATTAAATATTTCCCCCTCCCCTAACCCCTCCCTCCAGGGGAGGGGAATAATATTAACCTTGTAGTCTCTGAGCAACGACAGCAATAATTTCATCGTAAAGAGCGCTGCGATCAATGGGTTTGGAAACATACCCGTCCATGCCAGTGGCCAAATAGTGTTCACGGTCACCGGCCATGGCATTGGCCGTCATGACCATGATCGGAATATGCGCACCCGTCTGTTTTTCTTCTCGGCGAATCATCTGAGTCGTGGCTATCCCATCTAAGATCGGCATTTCATCATCCATAAGAATTACATCAAAAGTTTTTTGCTTAAGAATATTTAAAACATCCTGGCCATTGACCACAGCGGTGACCTCCCATCCAAATTTCTCTAGAATTTTGACCACGATGCGCTGGCTAATGGTATTGTCATCGGCGACCAAAATGTGGTAATGTCTGACCTCTTCAGGTAAAACGTGGTTGCCTTGATGGGCCTCTTCTTTAAGTTTTAAAAGGGCGTGGGGTCTGTAGCCAAATAGGATGGTAAAACAAAATGTGCTGCCTTGGCCTTCCACACTATTGACCCAAATCTGTCCCCGCATCATTTCCACCAACTTTTTACAAATGGC
>JAHFGE010000017.1 GCA_023247575.1 Candidatus Omnitrophota bacterium
CGATTACTACCGCCCGCCAGATTCTGCATTTCAGCGGATATAGCAGCGACCATCCACCTTTAGGAATGCTGCTTATGGCCTCCAGCATAGCTTTATTTGGGGACCATCCTTGGGTATGGCGGTTAAGTTCTTTGTTGAGCGGTTTCGGATGCATTGTGCTTACTTTTTTCATTACCCGACGGATAACCGGTTGCTTACGCACAGCCTCCTTAGCAGCCGTTTTATTTGCCCTGGATGGCCTGACCGTTGTGTTGTCCCGTATCGCCACTCTTAATTCTGTGATGCTCTTTTTTATGCTCTTGTCCATTGACTTAGCTTTACTTTGCTTAGACAAATATAGGACCAGATTTTTATTTCTTTCTGCCTTTTGCTTAGGTTTGGGCATAGCCACCCGCTGGGTCGCCGGTGCTACCCTCATTCCTTTGGCTTTTATTTTGCTTCAAATCTGTAAGCAAAATCCTATGGCCCAACGTTCTATGATCCGTGATCTTACTTATGCCTTTGCTGTCGGCCTGGCCGTTTATTTTTCTACTTTTATTATTTTCCTTTTTATTCAGGGTTATCATTGGCAGTCCATTTTGACATTTCAAAGCCGCAACTTCCATGTTCTTTCGACGATTCCTGAAAGAGAAGCATCGCCATTCTGGCAGTGGCCCTTGCTGGTTAAACCTGTTATATTTTGCAATTGGGGGAAAAGTATTTGGCTAGGCCACCCGGGATGGTATCGGCAGCCGGTTCATATTATTATGGCCTTGGGTAATCCTGCTATTGTCTGGGCTGGGTGTGTTGCTTTGGTTCGACTCGCTTCGTTCGCTCACCATTGGATTCCAGAGTCGAACCACCCTGCCTCGCACCGAGTGCCTTTATCAAACTGCTCGGCACGAGGTGAGCGATCGACGAACGAAGCGAGGAGAGAGTCGAAGGGTCGGTGGGCTTACGGATTTATCCTGGTTTGTTTTTTTACTTTCTGGATGATCCCTTGCGCTTTTATGAGCCGCCAGAAATTTTCTTTTTATTTTTTCCCTGCCATGCCATTTCTGTGCATGGCCTTAAGCGTGGTTATTAATGATATGCTTCAAAGCACTACCATAAAAAAAGTATTGGCGTACTCTTATCTGGGGGGTGCGGTTGTGATGTTTGTGTACTGGTATCCTTTATGGACATTCATGCAGATTAGCGATGTTTTTTATCTAAACCATTTGTGGTTGAAATCCTGGCCATCTATTTTATGAACGCTTCTATTTTTTATTCGGTGTGTATTCCTGTGCTTAATGAGGGGGGAAATCTTGCTGTGTTGGTCCCTAAACTTGACGATGTCCTTAAAAGTACGGCCAAACCTTATGAAATTTTAATTCTTAACGACAGGGGAACAGATAATTCTGAAATTGTTTTGGAAAATTTGAAAAAAGAATTTTCAGATCTTCATGTCATTGATCGAAACAGTAACCCCGGCCCCGGGTATGCCTTGCGTGAGGGGTTCAAGCGTGCCCAGGGAGAAATTATCATCACCATGGATGGAGATCTTTCTCATGATCCATCCGACATTCCTTATTTATTAGAGGGCTTACATGAGGCGGACATGGTGTGCGGATCGCGTTATATTAAGGGGGGAGAAGGCCGATTAGGCTGGGTCCGCCAGATTTTCAGTAAAATTTTTAATTGGTTAGTACAGCAATGCACGGGAGTTCCCATTCAACATGCCACCTCAAATTTTCGGGTTTTCCGGCGTAAAATCATTGAGACCATTGTGCTAGACGGTGGCCAATTTGGGATTTTCATAGAAATCCCCATTCAAACCTATCGGGCCGGATTTCCTATGACGGAAAGACCGATCCATTATTGTGTACGAGGCACGGGAAGGAGTCACTCGAGTCCCAGGCAATGGCTGGATTATGTAAAAACTTTGTTTAAGTATTGCGCAAGACGTTGAAATATTATAGAGTAACAAAAAGTTTGGCATTCCTGATGATACATTTCAAAATGAAGGGGGATTTGTTATGAAAGAGAATAATATTCTTGTGGCGCTGTTGGGGGTTATCGCTGTTGTTCTTTTTGGGGTATGTTTGATGCTGGGAATTGGCAACTCTATTTCTGTGGCCGTGGGACCATTGGCGGCTCAGGTAGGAGAATTAACAGGTATTGACAAGGAAATCAACAGGAGATTGAGTGCTATTGAGGCAAGACAAACAGCCTTAGCTCCTGCCAATGGCGCTCCAGGTCAAGTAGTCAATGCTCCTCCGGGTCCTTGTGGAGGAGCACCGAACGGCGGCGGGGCACCACCGGTAGACAATAATAGGGTATACACGATTCCTATAGGTGATTCTCCGGTGTTAGGTAAAAGAAATGCGCCTGTCACCATTACAGCGTTTCTTGATCTGCAATGTCCTTTTTGTCTGCAGTTTTATCCTGTACTTAAAGATGTCCTGAAAGCTTATCCTAACAAGGTCAAGATTGTTATTAAACACTTTCCGTTGCCATTTCATGGTAACGCTCTAGGGGCAGCCAAATTAACCTTTGCTGCTAACCAGCAGGGGAAATATTATGACATGGTGGATTTGCTTTTAGCCAATGGGGCAGCAAGCACCGATGATAAGATTAGAGAGTATGCCAGGACTTTGAGAATCGATGCCAATAGGCTTCTCAATGATTTTAAAAATAAGGATGCCCAGTGGCAAAAGCTAATTGATGACGATAAAGTTTTGGTTAGCCAGGACAATGTCCAAGGCACTCCCACCTTTTTCATCAATGGCCGCGTGACCCAAGCCAGGGACCTGAACTCCTATAAAGCGGAAATTGATAAGATTCTTTCTGGCAATCAGTAGAATTAGGGGGACACAATATTTAATTTGAAAATTAAGTATTGTGTCCCCCTAATCCAAATCCCATGGCTCTTATTCTGCTATTTGCGCTTATTGATTTTGCCGCAATATTAGCCATCACCATCATCCATCGGCCTTGGATGAATTATGCCTTTACGCATTTTTCCTATTATATTATCCTTGCCCTGACATTGACCTGGGCCCTTTGTTTAGTTAATCTTGCCGTCGAAAAGAAAGCCAACCTCACATTATTTTTTAGAACTTACTGGAGGGGGATTGCCTTTTCTTTAGCGCTGGCAACACTCGTATTTGTTTCGGTTCCCAAATATTTCCGTGTATTAAGCGATGAGACCAATCTTTTGTCTGTGGCCAAATCCATGACCTATGAAAGACAGGTGCGCAATATTACAGAAGGACGATGGTATTATGAAATGTTCTGGCCCACGGCATCCAGCACGGAAAAAAGACCATTCCTTTTTCCATTTTTTACTTCTTTGATGCATACGTTTTTTGGCTACCGTGTGGCCAATGTTTTTGCTCTTAACTATGTTGTCCTCTCGATCACCTTGTTTCTACTTTATTTATTAATCCGTTTTTATCTTGGGGAACTGTTGGCTTTTGCAAGCTTGATTTTGGTGGTGGCCCAGCCAGTATTTTCTTTAAGCGCCACCAGCGGCAGTTACGAATTATTTAATCTCCTTTTTATTCTCGCCAGCCTTATAAGTTTGCGCTTTTTTTTGCGTAATCCAAATTCACAGGCATTTGTGGTTTTGGTGTTTAATTTGGTCATGCTGGCCAATGTCCGTTATGAATCCGGGTTATTTTTGTTGGTCACTGCGCTTGTTTTATGTTTTAGTGGATATATGCGATCCTCCTTTTTTAAGCCATCTCTTGTTTTGGTCCCGTTTCTCTTGCTGCCGTTGATTTGGCAAAGGATTATTATGCTCAATGAACCAGATCCAAATTTTTCTGGTTCATGGCTTAGTGCTTTAAAATTTCATTATGCATGGAAAAATACGGTACTATTTTTTAAGTACATTCTTGATTGCAGTGGCCATTGGGGTTATGCGGGCATAGTTAACGCAGCAGGATTGTTGGCAGTGGTTTATTTTTTAGTATTCTTACTGATAGGACCTCAGGGTTTAAACAAGAGGCAAGAGAAGCCTGTACTTCTCATGACTTCCGTTATCAGTATCTTTGTTTTATTCGGTATCGCCATTATTTATCAGGGCGGAATCAATGACCATCCCATGCAAGGACGTTTATATTTGCCGATTTTAATTGTTTTATCTGTTTTACCGATCTTCTTTTTTGCACAGATCGTCAAAGATCACCATAAGTTGTCAATCCCAGTTTTTATAGGTGCTTTAATAATTTTTATTTATTACCATCCTATGGCCGTTGAGGATCGTCTGACAAATAATTTGATGATCATTCGTGAATTTCGATATGTTGATGATTTTTTAAAAAAGAATGCCGATAAAAACTCCTTAATCATCTGCGGTCGGCCTGGCCAGATAGAAGTTTATAATTATGGGGCGATTTCCTATACTACGGCCAACCAGGAAGCAAGCACTCTTTTAAGGCAGTATAAAAACCATCTTTTTAGCTCGATTTACGTCATACAGTCGATTTCCTATCAAACCAATTCTCCTCTGCAAGATAACATTGTTGATTCGCGTTATTCTTTGGAAACGGTTAGCGAATTACAAATGTTAGGTTCTTATTATTTCCGAATATCGTGGGTTAGACCCCCTCAATAATGCGAAACGCATCGCCTTCGATAATCCCTCAACTATTTTTTTTCTGTGCGGCTATTAATTTTTTCATTAATTTTCAAACCCTTTTTGTTCAAGATGGTTTAACCCCCGGAGATGCCGGCGGCAATCTTTACGCTGTGGAAGCTGTCACGCGCGGCGAGATCCCTTACAAAGATTTCTGGTGGAATTATGGATTTTTGCCGTTTTATTATAATGCCTTATTTTTTAAATTATTCGGCTCTCATATTCAAAGTCTTATCTTGGCAAGGCTGATTCTGAAAGCAATATTTTCAGGGGTATTCTTTTTGGCAGCGGCAAGAATCATGCCGCTGGCATCATCTGTTTTGGCCGCCATAGCCTTTGGCGTTTTTATGCCAGAATTTAAACACAATTTTTCTCACTACGCCGGGATTTGTATGGAAACAGGCATCCTTTGGGCAGTTCTTTCCTATTATAAAACAGCCAAAGATAAATATATTTTTTGGGGTTGGTTATTCGTTCTTTTATTAGGGTTTATCAAAATTAATTTTGGAGTTCTATTATTATTGGGCACCTGGATCAGTTTTATTCTTTGCGGCCTTGTTGAACATAAAAAATCTTTCTCCAGAACATTGGTTTTTAGCGCACTGTCTTTTTTTGCAATTATCTTAATATGGGCGCTTACGTACTATTTTTTTATAAAAGATCTTTCTTTTCATCAAATTAATCAATGTTTCCCACTTGCTAAAGGCTACAATTACTTCAACACTTGGTCGCTTTCCAGAGGGATTATTTTCCTCTTTAAAACAACGCTGCAAAATATTCAGTATAATCATTCTTTCGATATTCTGCTGGCGGGGCTAACCTTTATAGCTTCTTTCAGGCTTATCATTCATATGATTGTACGTCGCAGCTGTACGATAACCACAGGGCGCAATTGTTTTTTCATCAGCGGGATTTTATTGATTCTTATTATTTGTGCCTATCATGAATTTATTGTCACAGCAGGACTTGACTATCAGCTCTATTGGGCCAAACCCTTTACCGTTATGCTCATTGCGTATCTTATTAGTGAAGCGTGTGTTATCAGTGGCTCCCTCATTCAAATCATAGTTTCTGTTGTTATCTGTGTCCTGATCGGTATCCAGGCCTATCAACATTGGAAATTTCTGGAGCAGTTTAAAAACAAAGCTCATTTCTTTGGGTTTAAACATATGAACATTTATGTCACAGAATCTCCCAAAGACATAAAGAGTATGTTAGCCACCGCCCACTATATTGACAAGAATATTCCTCCTAACAGTTTGTTTTATACCTTTCCCCACGACGCTCTCTACTATTATTTGACGGATCATCGGATGCCCACCTGGCTCTTTTCTTTCTACCGTATTATTCATGTTACCCCCGAACAAGAAATGGATCTTATTAAGAATTTGGAACAACGCAAAGTAGAGTATATTGTTCAGGGATCGGTATGTTATGCCGGCTATGCCTGGTGGGGGAAATTCGGTGTCGATTATGGGCTTTTATTTGATAAGTATATTAAAAAATATTTTCAAGAGACAGCTCGTTTTGGTAGTTGGTCTAAGGATTCTGAGACGACCTATATGGGTGGAGCTGGAACAAGAATTTTTAAAAAGAAAACATCGCAGAGCATGAATATTGCAACCGTTAAAGATTTGGAATGAAAAAATGAGAACCTTGGTTTTCTTTACTCTTTTATTGGTTGTGGGCTTGTATTGTTTTCGCGATTATGGCTTATCTTGGGATGAAATTACGCAACGGCAACTAGGGACCGTGACTTTAAATTACATAACTGGGAAAGACAAGGGTCTATTAAATTCTAAAGATAGAAGTTATGGCCAATTATTCGAAACTTGCCTTATAGGTGTTGAAAAAATGATGGGATTTTCTAATCAGGATACGCAAAAGATTTTTTATATGCGCCATCTTGTGACTTTTTTTCTTTTTTATATTAGTGTCGTATTTTTTTTCTTTTTCTGTCGGGAAGCCTTCCATGATTCCTCCTTGGCTCTATTAGGGTGTCTGATGCTCGTTATTTTTCCACGTATTTTTGCTCATGCGTTTATTAATTCCAAAGACATTCCATTCTTATCTTTTATGATTATCAGTTCTTGGTCGGCTATAAGATTTATTGAAAAGCCATCATTGTTCAACGCTGTAGTACATAGTTTCTGTTCGGCTTTAGCCATAGACTCGCGGATTTCTATTTCTTGTGTTTTTATTATTGGCATCACAGCTTTTTTATATGTTTCACGAATAGTTGTCTTGTCTGATAGACGCGCCATGAAGACAACGGCCCTTTTAGTTTTTTATGTGATTTGCACAGTGTCCTTATCTGTTCTTATGTGGCCATCTTTGTGGGAAAACCCCTTAGGTAATTTTATTTCCTATTTTGGAAGGGCTTTAAATTTTGACTGGTCGGGCAGCGTTTTATACATGGGTCAATGGCTGTTTCCCGTTAGACACCAGGTGCCCTGGCATTATTTGCCTGTGTGGATAGGGATTACGGTACCCTTGGTTTTTCTTTTTTTATTTTTTACCGGATCCACTTATGGAATTTATCAGACAATCCTACATTTTAAAGAGGCCATAAAAAGGCCTTATTTAATTCTTTCTTTGATGTGGTTTTTTATACCGATTGTTATATTAGCTGTGTTGAAATCGAATTTATGTAATGGGTGGCGGCATGTATTTTTTGTTTATCCGGCATTGGTTATTTTAGCGGTGGAAGGTTATCGTTTTTTAGCACAAGGACAATGGTGGAGGAGAATTGTTGTAACAACATTGGTTTATGGTCAAATTGCCGTCCTCATTGTTACGATGGTTAAATTACATCCTTATGAGCATTTTTATTTAAATGAATTAACAGGGTCTCGACATGAAGAGGCATTGAAAAAATTTCAGCTGGATCTATGGCTGGTTGAGTTTAGGCCTGCTCTGGAATATATTCTTAAAACAGATCGCAGGCCTCATATAAAGGTTTATTTAAGTGAATCTGATGGAAGGCTGGAAGTTGAAATATTACCCGCTAATCAACATCAGCGATTTATTTTTGTCCATAATCCTCGAGAGGCCGATTATAATATTTTTGATTTTTATCGTTGGCATGACCAAAAAGATTTGAGTATATTTGGTAAAAAGGTTTACAGCTTAATCATTGATCAAACGGAAGTATTATTTGTTTATAAAAAAGTTTGAAGGACAGTCATTTTGTTGAGCTATAAAATATTTGACATTGCCGCGAAAAATGTTATATTTTAACACCTGTCTGCCGACAGGCAGGTCTTTTTTGACCTCAATGGTTAGGGGAAGTAGTTTGTTTAAAGGGGCAGTTTGTTATGAAAACGTATTTGCCAAAACCTAATGAAATTGAACCTCAATGTTACCTTATCGATGCCAAGGATAAGATTTTGGGTCGGGTCGCGGCCAGGGCCGCTTCTATTCTGCGCGGCAAACATAAACGTATTTATACGCCGTTTTTTGATTGTGGGGATACAGTAGTCATTATCAATGCCGAAAAAGTGCGGGTGACGGGTAAGAAACTGACGGATAAAATTCATAGTCGTTATACCGGTTATCCCAGTGGCCGTAGGCAAGTGATGTTGGGCGATATGCTGGCCAAACGTCCAGCCACCGTACTGGAATTGGCTGTCAGCCGGATGATTCCTAGCGGTGCCTTAGGGTATAAACAAAAAGGAAAATTACGGGTCTATGCAGGGGATAAACATCCTCATGCGGCTCAGAAACCTATTCTGTTAGAAATTTAACGTAGGGGCACGGCCCGTCTCGCCGATGGCTCGCCGAGGCGGACATGCCGTGCCCGTACATTAGGAGATAGAAATGGTTGAAGTTGTCAAGTATGCAGCTACAGGCCGTCGTAAAAGTTCCATAGCTCGGGTTGTTTTAACTCCTGGAGAGGGAAAAATTTTTGTCAACAAACGGGAGTTTATGGATTATTTTCCCCGGGAGACGGACCGGCTTACCATTTTAACTCCTTTAAAATTGACTAATCTCGAAAAGAAATTTGATATTGCCGTTCGTGTGGTTGGTGGCGGTTCCACCGGCCAGGCGGGGGCTTTTAAATTAGGTCTTTCACGGGCGCTTCTTTTCTGCGATCCCCAAACCAGAGCGGTGCTTAGAAAAGCCGGCTGTTTAACCAGAGATGACAGAATGAAAGAAAGAAAAAAGCCGGGACAGAAGGGAGCGCGCCGTAAGTTCCAATGGGTTAAACGATAATATTTAGATTAAAATAAACAAGATTTAGAAAAGCCTATCTCCCTTCACAAATGCGTTGACGAGACAGGCTTTTTTATTTATAGTATTTTATCTTCCGACGGAGAGATATATGCAAATCAATATGATGCGATGCGGGGTAGTTGGCCTGAGCGGTTATACAGGCAAGGAAGTCTTTAAGCTGTTGCTTGGTCATCCTCAAGTGCGAGTGACCTATGTGGCGGCCCAGAGCTCGACGGGCCCGGTCTGGCAAATTTGGCCGGAATTTTTAAACCGTACAACCCTGGTTTGCCAAAAATTTAACGTTAAAGAAGTTATTAAACGCACGGATGCGGTCTTTTTAGCTTTACCACATACGCAGTCGATGAAGGTGGCTCCTGCTTTACTTAAAGGGGGTCTTAAAGTCATTGATTTAAGTGCTGATTACCGACTAAAAGGCATTAAAATTTATGAGACTTGGTACGGTCATAAACATACGGATGCCAAGAATGTTGCTAAAGCCGTTTATGGTATTCCTGAACTTTATCGGCAAAAAATTAAAAAGACCAAATTGGTGGCTAATCCTGGCTGTTATCCAACGGCGGCCATTTTAGGACTGGCTCCTTTGGTATCCACACGTTCTCAATCGATTTCCTCCATCATTGTGGATGCTAAATCCGGCGTATCAGGGGCAGGGCGAAAGGCCTCGTTGAGTCTTCTTTCCAGTGAAATGGCTAATAATTTTAAAGCTTATAAAGTTTTAAGCCACCAGCATGCACCGGAAATTGAGCAGTGTATTCATCAGTTGGCTGGAGGCCGTCTTGGCATACATTTTGTGGCGCATTTACTGCCTATTGATCGGGGGATTTTAAATACTATGTATGTGCAGCTTAAAAACCCAATTACCCTTAAGCAACTGCATACTCTTTATAGTAAATTTTATAAGATGGAACCCTTCGTGAGGGTTCATCCTTTAGGCTCCCAACCGGAAGTTAAAAATGTGGCTTACACTAATTTTTGTGATATTGGGTTGGCCGTAGCCCAAGATAAAAAAACAGTTGTGATAACCAGTGCCATTGATAATTTAGTCAAAGGCGCTGCGGGTCAGGCGGTACAAAATATGAACCTCATGTGCGGGTTTAACGAAACGGAAGGGTTGATATGAAAATGGCTAAGGGCGGTGTTTGCGCCCCCCAAGGATTTCTAGCCAATGGTCTGTCTGCTGGCATTAAACGTTCCGGTAAACCGGATTTGGGGCTTATTTATTCTCAAGTACCAGCAACCACCACGGCGGTCTTTACTAAGAATTCCATTAAAGCCGCGCCCCTGCTGGTGAGCAGGCAACATATTAAAAAAGGTGTAGGGCAAGCAGTGCTGGTTAATTCCGGCAATGCCAATTGCTACACCGGTAAATTTGGTCTTCAGTATGCTCAAGAGTCCACCAAATTAGTGGCGAACTTATTAAAGATCAAACTTACCGATGTACTGGTTGCTTCTACAGGTATGATCGGCAAACAATTGCCTTACAATAAAATTGCTTCGGGAGCAACGGCTTTAGTCCAGGGGCTCTCCACCGCTGGCGGTACAAAATTTGCCCGGGCCATTATGACGACAGATTTGAAAGTCAAAGAAATTGCGGTGTACTTGACTTTAGGCGGTAAAACAGTGACGATCGGGGCCTGCGCCAAAGGATCTGGGATGATTGAGCCGAACATGGCTACCATGCTGGCTTTCATCACAACCGACGCTGCCATTTCCTTGAGCTTACTTAAAATTGCTTTAGAAAAGGCAGTGAACCGGTCTTTTAATAGCATTACCGTTGATGGATGTATGAGCACCAACGATATGGTGACTGTAGCTGCCAATGGTTTGGCTGGCAATAAAAAAATAGTCACCACAGGAGCTGATTTTCACAAATTTTATAAGGCCTTGGAGTTTGTATGTATCGATTTGGCCAAAAAGATTGTACTCGATGGAGAAGGGGCGACTAAATTTATTACCATTAATGTTTCTGGCGCTGCCAGCCAAGTACAGGCTAAGAAGATTGCGAAGACCATTGCTAATTCGAGCTTAGTTAAGACGGCGGCCTTTGGTAGTAATCCCAATTGGGGCCGTGTCGGGGCAGCCGTTGGATCTTTAGGTTTAAAAGGGGTTGATGAAAACACTATGAAAATTTCTTTCAGTCCTTTTAATCAAAAAGATATCGCGATTAGCGTGGAACTTCAATTAGGGAAAGCCAGGGCCACCGTTTATACCTGCGATCTTTCTTATGAGTATGTCAAAATTAATGGGGAGTATAATTAGCGATGTCCCTCGCCAATTTAAGCAATCTTAGTTGTTTCGGGACTATGGCGAGGAACAGGGTAATTTTTTAGGTGACGAACCATGGAAGAATTTGTTAAAAAAGCCTCGGTGTTAATAGAAGCTATTCCTTATATTCACGCGTTTCGACGCAAAATTTTTGTGATCAAATACGGGGGAAGTATTTTGGATGACCCTAAGATCCGTCACACTGTTTTGCAGGACATTGTATTTTTAAGTTATGTGGGTATTCGCATCATCATTGTGCATGGTGGTGGCCCCCACATATCCGCCCGCATGAAAGAAAAGGGATTAAAAAGCGAATTTGTAGACGGCATCCGTGTCACCGACAAAGAAACTTTGCAGATTGTGGGGGAAGAACTCGAGAAACTCAACAATAAGATTGTGGAGGAAATTAAAGCTCTCAAAGGTGACGTGACTGGTTTAAAGGGCCAGGAAAACATTGTTTTTGTTAAGAAAAAGAAAGGCCAGAAAGACTTAGGCTTTGTAGGTACGATCACATCAGTCAATAAGGAGCATTTGGAATCGCATTTGAAAGAAGGCAGGATTACGGTCGTTTCTCCTATGGGTATGGCGGTGGAGAAACAGGCGCATAATGTCAATGCCGATGAAGTGGCCAGTGCCATTGCCAATTCCATGAAGGCGGAAAAACTCGTTCTTCTCACGGACGTGCCGGGAGTTATGCGCGATTTAAAAGATATGAGTACATTGTTTTCTTCTCTGACGCTGGCACAGGTCAAAGAATTGATTCAAGCAGGGGTGATTATCGCTGGCATGATTCCTAAAGTCAATTCTTGTGTTGAGGCTTTAAAAGGCGGAGGCGTTAATAAAACTCACATTGTTGATGCCCGTATGCCGCATGCGTTATTGCTGGAGTTCTTCACAGATCAGGGGGTAGGAACGCAAATAATAAAATGACAGCCGACGAAATCTTTAATGCTTACAACGAATATATTTTGACGACGTACACCCGCCAGCCGGTGATTTTCGTCAAGGGCAAGGGGTCTGTGCTTACGGATGTCCACGGCAAAAAGTATTTGGATTTTTTTCCTGGCTGGGGGGTCAGTAATCTTGGGCATTGCCATCCTAAGGTTATGGCTGCGGTGCGGGATCAAATCGGCAAATTGATTCATATACCAAATAACTTATATAATCCTCCTCAAGCCAAATTGGCCCAGGAGCTCATTCGTATTGCTTTTGCTGGAAAAATTTTTTTTTGTAATAGCGGGACCGAAGCCAATGAAGCAGCCATTAAATTTGCAAGGGTCTATGGCAAGGGTGGGCGGTTTGAAATCATCACCACACAGGATTCTTTTCATGGCCGCACCTTAGGAGCATTGACCGCCACTGGACAGGCTAAGCATCGAGAAGGTTTTGCACCGTTATTGCCGGGCTTTAAGTATGTTCCATTTAATGACATTAAAGCACTGGAGGAGGCCGTGAATGACAAAACCGTGGCCATTATGCTTGAACTTGTCCAGGGTGAGGGTGGTATCAACATTGCTTCCAAAGAGTATGTCCAGGCCATACGCAAAATGTGCGACCAGAAGAATATTCTTTTGATTCTCGATGAGGTGCAAACGGGCATGGCTCGTACCGGAGAAATGTTTTGCTATAAGCATTATGGAATCGTTCCGGATATTATGTCTATTGCCAAAGCTTTAGGTGGTGGCTTACCTATTGGCGCCATGATTGTCAAAAAAGAATTGGCAGACATTTTTAAACCAGGTATGCATGGCTCTACCTTTGCCGGTAGCCCCTTGATTTGCAAAGCAGCACTCGGTGTCATCAAAGCGATTCATAGCGATAAGATCCTCGCTAATGTGAAAGTCATGGGGCCGTATTTAATGGAGAAACTGGCCCAGCTCAAAGAGAAGTATCCAATGATCAAAGAAGTCCGTGGCCTTGGACTCATGATTGGAATGGAATTGACCATTGAAGGAGACGGTATTTTTAAAGAATGTTTAAATCGTGGGCTTATTATTAATTGTACGCAAGGCAACGTGTTGCGGATTATGCCAGCTTTAAATGTGACGGCCCGGCAAATCAAAAAAGCGGTGTATATTTTAGATAAAGCGATAGAGACAGTGACATCAAAGGAGGTTTGTCATTCCCGAATGCTTTAATCGGGAATCTAGAAGTTCTAGGTCCCCGATAAAAACATTCGGGGACGACGTAAATCTATGAAACGCGATCTGATTACTTTGTTGGATTATTCCAGCGCTGAAGTTTTGAGCCTGATTGATTCAGCTGACAAATTAAAAAAAGAAAATGGTTCGACAGGATCACCACGAGGGGGTACGGTCCGTGGCGACCTTAAAGGCAAATCCGTGGCCCTGGTCTTTCAAAAACCTTCTAACCGTACACGGGTGTCTTTTGAGGTGGGTGTCCACGAATTGGGTGGTTATTGCCTTTATCTTGGTCCCGATGAAATTAATTTAGGCAAGCGAGAATCAACGCATGACGTAGCCAAAACTCTCTCACGTTATGTGCATTGCATTGTGGCACGGGTCTTTGATAATAAAGATATTGTGCAGTTAGCTCAGTACGCTGATGTACCGGTGATTAATGCCTTGTGTGATTTGTATCATCCTTGTCAGGCTCTGGCGGATATTCAAACGATTCGTGAAAAATTCGGTAAGTTTCAAAGTTTGACTTTGGCTTACGTCGGCGATGGCAACAATGTATTTCATTCGCTGATGGTTGCTTGTGCCAAGGTTGGTATCAATGTACGTTTTGCCGGACCCAAAGGATATGATCCTAACCCTGCAATTTTAAAGCAAACTCAAGGAGTCGCCCGTACTAATGGTTGTACCATTGAATGCAGTCGCGATCCCCAATGGGCTGTTAAGGGTGCCCATGTTATTTATGCCGACGTGTGGGTGAGTATGGGGCAGGAAAAGGAAACAGCAAAACGTATTAAGCAGTTTAAGGGATATCAAATCAATACCGATTTGGTTAAACAGGCGCAGAAGGATTATATTTTTATGCATTGCCTGCCAGCGCACCGAGGCCTTGAAGTCACGGCTGATGTCATCGATGGAAAACATTCGGTCATTTTCAACCAGGCGGAAAACCGTCTGCATGTGCAGAAGGCGGTATTGTTGTATTTATTATCGTAGGGGCGAACCGCCGGTTCGCCCGTACATTTTGAAAGGGTTCATATGAAAAAGGTGGTTTTAGCATATTCAGGCGGCCTGGACACGTCGTGTTTGATTCGTTGGCTTAAAGATAAGGGCTATGAGGTCATTGCTTTCATGGCCGATGTCGGCCAGGGCAGTGATTTTAAAGCCATTGAGAAACGTGCCTTAGCCACAGGTGCTTCTAAGGTATATATTTTGGATGTTAAACAGGAATTCGTTAAGGATTATGTGTTTCCTGCCCTCAAAGCTAATGCCGTGTATGAAGGTAAATATTTTTTAGCTACGGCCTTGTCGCGTCCTTTGATTGCCAAACATCAGGTCGCCGTCGCTAAAAAGGAAAAAGCCGATGCTATTGCTCATGGCTGCACGGGCAAAGGTAATGATCAGGTGCGTTTTGAAGTGACTGCTAAAGTTTTAGCGCCCCATTTGGAGTTGTTGGCGCCTTTACGTACGTGGGAGTTTAAGACACGCGAACAGGAAATCGATTATGCCAAAAAGCATAAGATTCCCATTGATGTGACGAAAAAGAGCCCTTATTCGACGGACATCAATCTTTATGGCCGTTCCATTGAATGCGGGGTTTTGGAAGACCCTTGGGTGGAACCACCGGAAGAAATTTATTTGATGACTAAGGATCCGCTCAAGTGTCCTAATAAGCCAGAATATGTGGAAGTCGAATATGCCAAAGGGATCCCTATGAAGGTCAATGGTAAAGCTTATAAGCCGGTGGATTTAATCTTGAAGCTTAATGAAATTGGCGGCCGCAATGGCGTGGGCCGGGTGGACATGGTGGAGAATCGTCTGGTGGGAATTAAATCTCGTGAAATTTATGAAAATCCCGCTGGCACCATTTTGATGAGCTCGCATAAAGAACTAGAAGCGATGGTCTTGGACCGGGAGACTTTGCATTATAAAGAATTGATTTCTCCTCGCTATGCCGAGTTAACGTATTACGGTTTGTGGGAAACGCCATTAAAACAGCAGTTGGATGCGTTTATCAACAAGACGCAAGAACGTGTCAGTGGCGTTGTGCGTTTAAAGTTATATAAGGGAAGCTGCAATGTGGCTGGCCGTAAGTCGTCATATTCTCGTTATAAGAAAGAACTGGCGACCTATGGCGACAAAGACATTTTTGATCCTAAACTGTCGGAAGGGTTCATTCGCATTTGGGGCATGCTGTATTAAAGAATTGATAAGGATGGGTAATAACTATAAAAATTTATATTGATACTTCGGTGATTAATGGGTTATATGCTAATGATGCTCCTTATATTAGAGAGGCGACAAAAATATTTTTTGCGAAATTTAGACGACACTCTTTGTCTTTGTATATTTCTGATCTAGTTGTTGCCGAAATTGAACGAACAACTGATAAAGGTAAATTGAAAAAACTTTTGGATGTCATATCTAGAAAAAAATTTAGGCAGATATCCGTAAACAAAGACGTTGAGTCTTTAGCGCAGGTATATATTAAAGAGGGTATTATTCCACAGAAATATTTGCCTGACGCACTACATATTGCTTTGGCAACTGTTTATAAGATACCAGTGATTGTGAGTTGGAATTTCAAGCATCTGGTTAAGCATCAGACACGTGTTCAGGTTAATCGGGTAAATAATAGATTAAATTTAGCTGAAATTGATATCTGTTCCCCAGAGGAGGTGGATTGACATGACTCATAAAGAACCCAAATTTATGCAGGATTTACATAAGATAAGAGAACAAATTAGTAAGGAGTGTCAGCATAAGTCAGCACAGGAAGTTATTTCTTCAATTAGAAGAGATGCTGATAAAGTAAAAAATGGATATTTATTAAGAAAGATAGATATTGATGTTGATTTGAAGGCTTCGAGAGGGCGTTAAAAAAGGCTTTATTCGGATTTGGGGCATGCTGTATTAATCTGTAGAGACGAGGCAGTGCCTCGTCTCTACAATGTGAGGAAATTATGAGCAAATTATGGGGAGCACGATTCGACAAGAAGTCTGATCCGCTGGCCGATCAATTTACCTTCAGCATTAGCTACGACCATCGTTTGGCTAAATACGACTGTATTGGCTCCATTGCCCACGCCCAGATGCTGGGCAAGCAAGGTATTATTCCTAAAAGCGATGCGGCCAAAATCGTTGCTGGCTTAAAGAAACTTCTGACCCAGATTGAGGCTGGTAAGTTTAAACATAATCCTAAAGCCGAGGATATTCATACGGATATCCAAAATCGTCTTAAAAGTCTTATTGGTAAGCCAGCAGATAAATTGCATACCGGCCGCTCCCGTAATGACCAGGTGGTGCTGGATGTTAAACTTTATTGTCTAGAGCATATTCAGTATCTGACTTTTTGTCTGCGTAATTTACAAAACTCCATCATCTCTTTTGCCAAGCAAAACGCCGATGTGATTATTCCCGGATACACTCACTTACAACAGGCGCAGGTGGTGCTTTTGGCTCACCATATGCTGGCCTATGTAGAAATGCTGGAGCGGGATAAGGGTCGTTTGCGAGATTGTTTAACCCGTACCAATGTTATGCCATTAGGCAGCTGCGCACTTTCCGGGACGTCTTTAAAGACGGATCGTCAGTATGTAGCCAAGCTTTTAGAATTTGCGTTGGTTGCGGCCAACAGCATGGATGCTGTAAGTGATCGGGACTTTATCGCAGAAATCATGGCTGCTTGCTCGATTGTTGCCATGCATTTGTCTCGTATATCGGAGGATTTGATTCTTTGGTCTACTAAGGAGTT
>JAHFGE010000089.1 GCA_023247575.1 Candidatus Omnitrophota bacterium
CGCATCGGTGCCGCTGGAGACTGCTATTCCATACTTAAGGCCAAAAAGAGCGGCGAATTTATATTCAAACTCATTAACGTATTTTCCCTTCGTCAGCCATCGGTGGTCGATAGCCTCATTAATAAGTTTTTTAGCTTTTTCAGTAACAGAGACCGTACCAAAAGGAACCCGATAATGGGCCTTTTTGGCTTCTGACCCATCGGCAATAGCGGCAGTCTTGTTAAAATCTGATGGCATATTTTTTTAGATTCTCTCTCGCCCAAGCATAGCGCTCAGGGGTTCCAATGTCGATAAACTTATTCTCCACTTCAAATGCGTAAAAACCTTTACCCACCAAATGGGGGAAGAAATCGTATTCCATAGAAAATTTTTCCGGCGTTTGGACAGTGGAAAATACCCGATGATTCAAACAATACGTACCGGCATTGATAAAAGCAGCCGCAAGCATTGGCTGTTTTTCTTTAAAAGCTATGATTTGTTTCTGCGGGCTAATCTTAATTGTTCCGTACTGGCGGGCATCATCAATTTTAGTCACTGCGATGGCCGCCTGAGCTTTGTGCTGCTTATGAAAGTCAATAAGGGCATTGTAATCCAGCCCGCAGAAACAATCGCCATTCATGGCGATGAATATTTCACTTTTTACCAAAGAGGAACCCTTCTTAATCGCACCCCCGGTTCCCAAAGGTTCCTCTTCCCGAGAGAAAATAATTTCCAATCCACGGCTATTTTTTTGAATGAACTCCTCTACTTTATCGGCGCCGTGCCCTGTACATAAAATAAAACGCTGACCACCCTGAGAAGCTATGTATTCCATCAAAAAAGTAATAAACGGTTTACCATCTATTTCAGCTAAAACCTTCTGAGAGCCACCAGTCACCGAGCGTAACCGTTTTCCCAACCCACCGGCTAAAATAATGATATCGGTATTTGATAAATTTGACATAATCCATGTACGGGCCGAGCATGCTCGGCCCCTACTTTACTATCCCCGCACCCGGCTGATAGAAGATAATTTGGCTGCCTAAATTCTCAAATTTGAAAGGCACTTCCAGGAGGTCTTTCAGGGCCTCCCTCACTTTAGATTTCTTCAGGGGTTCAACAAACAACAGGACAAAACCTCCCCCTCCAGCCCCTAATAATTTCCCGCCGATGGCACCGGCCCGTCGGGCTGTCTCATACAGATGATCGATATGTTCGGTAGAAATTTTATCGGAAAGGGATCGCTTTAATTTCCAACTCTCATCCATCAGACGGCCGAAAGCTAAAAAATCACCAGCATTTAAAACATTCAGAGCTTCCGTAACCATTTCATACATGCGCGTGAGTTCAAATTTTTTATTGGGAATATTTTTAATTTGATGCCCAGCAATTTGAGAAGCAGTTCGAGAAAAGCCTGTAAAAAAGAGCAGGAGATGATCTTGTAAGATATTCAATTTCGGTGCTGACATCGTCACCGGCTGAACACGCAAATGATTGGTGCCGCCAAACTCAATATAATTCAAACCGCCGTAAGCGGCCAGCGTCTGGTCCTGGCAGCCCACATTCTCTTTAATAAGTTCTTGTTCTACATAAATAGCCTCTTTGGCCAGACGCTCCTTAGTGACCATAGTCCCTTTTAAAGCATATAAGGAGTTTAAAAGTCCAACGGTAAAAGAGGAACTTGATCCCAGGCCTGTGCGGGCTGGTAAATCACCATCGTGGTGGATCTCTATACCTTCGTGTATATTTAAAAAGCGCAACACTTCGCGTACCGCTGGATGATCAATTTCATCAACCTTATGAACATGTTCCATTTTAGAATAGATGATCCGTGACTTGTGTTCAAAAAAAGGCGGCAAATAACGACAGGAGATATAACAATATTTATCAATGGTGGTGGCTAAAACAGCGCCTTTGTGGTCCTTAAACCAGCCGTCGTAGTCTGTTCCTCCACCAAAAAAAGAGACGCGAAAGGGTGTACGGGAAATAATCATAATACGGGCAAAACCTCCCCTACATTTTCTAAAATTTTACGTTTTAATTTGATCTGTGCAGACCTCAGCGTCTCATCCACCGCTACCTGCCCGAATTTGCTCTTTAAAAGTTGGAGGAAGTTGGGATGAGTGTGGTATTTCATCCATGCTGCATCACGGAACGCCAAAACCTCCTCGGCTTTCAAATATTTAGTCGGCAAGGGCTGAGTATAATAAGAATGTTGAGAAAAGCCTGCGTAAGATGTAGGAAGCTTCCATCCTTCTTTTTTAGCCAGACCGTGTAAAGGACTTCCTGGATAGGCCATGGCTGAATAAAAATTAGCTTCTTCAGTATTTAATTCCATGGCAAGGTCCAGCGTCATCTGCATACTGGCCTTATCGTCTTCAGGTAATCCGAAAATATAATTACCAATGACATTGATGCCATGCTGGCGGATTTTAGTTACCGTGCTACGGATATCAACATCCTCAAACCGCCCCTTAGTGACATCTTTGCGCACCTCAGTTTTACCGCTTTCAATGCCTAAGGCCAGCCAATTGACCCCGGCTTTCTTTAAGGTATCCAAATATTGATCCTTCACTGTATCCACACGTGAATAGCACCAGATGTTAAACTTGTATCCCCGCTGGATAATAAGTTCGCACAGTTTTATAAAATGATTAGTGTTAAGAACAAAAAGCTCATCGGCAATCTTGACATCAACAATACCCTGCGAGGCAAAAAAATCAAATTCTTTAATAATATGTTCAGGATCCCAATAACGAAAAACCGCGGAGCCATCAGAATATTCATTCTCCTGACGATTAATAATATTAATCATACAGAAAGAACATTTCATGGGGCACCCGAGGCTGGTATACAAAGCCGCAAAAGGCACACGGTTGGAACCATGAGGATAGGAGTGCCATAAAGATGTTCTGTAACTTTTTATCGGTAAAAGATCCCAGGCAATACCAGGAAGTTCTCTAGGTAAATCTTCTTTAGCTACTATGGGGGATGGCGGATTAAGAATAATGTTTCCATCTTTTCTGTAGCCTAAACCTAAAACCTTGTCTAGTTGATCCTTTAAATTAGTTTTTAATAAATTCGAAATGGTATAAACGCCTTCGTTTTGACAAACAAAATCAATAGAACCGTGTCTTTCCAAAACTTCTCGAGGTAGGGCTGCCATATGACCACCAACAAAAAGAATTTTGGCCTGAGGGAGACGATCCTTGAGAACAGCAGCCAATATAGTGGCCCCTTCCATATTTTGAGAACTGGCGGAAGGCTGCTGACCATACACGACAAAACAAATTAATCGGGGATTAATATTGATCACGCGTTCAGCCGCTTGTTGGTCGTCAATATGAAGTACTTCACAATCTAAAATATCAACGCTAAAACCTTTACAACGGCAATGGTTAGCCAACATTCCCGTCCAGATAGGCGGTTCGATGGCCGAATAACGCTGGGCTAAGTCCTGATAAATACGGTAGGCTGCATTAGGATGGATAAAAAGAACATCGAGCTGTTTCATAATTAATAGTTCCTAATAAACATTTCCCGGATCATTTGATAAAGAAAAACAGCTCCCCAGGGAAGAACCTGTAATTTACGTTTACCGGCGATACGGGGCGGCTCATCCCCAGGAATCTCAGCAATTTTTAATCTCTTGCGTGCTGCACGAATAGACAATAAAGGCTCCCAGCTGACGCGAGTATTAAAAAGTTTCTCCGGCACAGCGTAAGCTCTCTCATCATTTAGATTTAAATCATAAGCTAACTTTGTTTTATAGGCGCGATAAATCACCATTGCGTCCGTATAATGGAAGCCATGACATAAACTAATCATCGTCGTAAAAACCCAGTTGCCAAAACCAGTAATTGTATCATCATCCTGGCTTTTAGCCCCGTCCTTATATCGGGAAACAATCACCATGTCATAGCTTTCTTTCATTTTCTTAATGCATTCAGGGATCAATTCAGGAATAGAATTTCCGTCAGGACTAAAGGTAACAACGACATCACCGGTAATCATGGGCCACACTTCAGCGTACGCATAGCGCATGCCTTTTTTCTTCTGAATATAAAATGGTAGGCCCTGTTCCTTGCAGTATTCAACGGTACCATCGGTAGATCCGCCATCCACAATTAAAAGCTGGTCATACCATTCTTTTTTGATCAGCGGCATGATCGCACGCATTCCGCCTATTTCATTGAGTGTGGGAATTAGTAAGGTGACTTTCATGGACTTTAAATATTGGCGTACTGGTTACGTTTGATGACCTGATAACCTTTAATGAGTTCTTGGATACCTTGGGACAATGATACGTCCGGTTTAAATCCGGTCTTTTCTATCTTTTCATTGCTCACAATATAATCGCGCTTATCAGGGTCCTCTCCGACGGTCGCTTCCACAAAATAAAAGTCAGGAACGAATTTCTTGATTTCCTGACACAGCTGTAACTTGGTAAGATTAGCACCATTAAGACCGACATTATAGGGTTGGTTTTTCATCTTGTCAAAGCCATTGAGGGCATGAATAAATGCCTGGGCGATATCACGCACATGAATATAATTACGGTTAAAATGCGCTTCAAAAAGGACGATAAAACGGTCATGCACGGCACGATAAGTAAAATCGTTGACCAGCAAATCCAACCGCATGCGTGGAGAAATTCCAAAGGCCGTGGCCAGCCTCAAGGTAATGCCACCGGCATCCAAAACAGCATTTTCCGCATCGACTTTCAATTTCCCATAAAGAGAGATAGGCCGAAGTGGAGTTTCTTCTGTACAATGTTTTCCCTTCTGGCCAATGCCATAGCCGCTGTTGGTGGTAGGGAAAATCACTCTTTGGTCTTTAGCTTTTAGTTCCAGAACCATTTTGACCGCATCAACAATAATAGTCCGAGCACCAACCGGATCCTTAGAGCATAAGGGTGCCCCTGTTAAACAGGCTAAAGGGAAAATGGCATCGGCCCCTTTGATCAACTTAAGTATCAAATTTTTGTCACGGGCATCGCCACGCACAATGGTTAATTTGTCATGATAACAGACGTCCAAAAGCGAGGACTGGTTATACATAAAATTATCCAAGGCAATGACTTCATGGCCTTTCTGCAATAACCGCGGCACTAAAACTGAACCTATGTATCCAGCCGCACCAGTCACTAAAATTTTCATAATAATCCCCCTACGCTATCGATTTAAACCACGAATATGTTTTATAGATCCCCTCTTCCAATGCCACCTTCGGTCTCCATCCCAATTGACGCACACGACTGCTGTCCAGTAATTTACGTTTAACTCCATCGGGCTTAGAGGTATCAAAAACAATTTTTCCCTTAAAACCGCTAATATGACCAATCATTTGGGCCAAATGTTTAATTGAAATATCTGTACCTACACCGAGATTAATGGCCTGATCAGACCTGTAGTGTTGCATTAAAAATAAAACTCCTTGCATGAAATCATCCACGTATAAGAATTCTCTACGAGGTTTGCCTGTTCCCCACACCGTGACCGTCTTCTCATTTCGCTGTTGGGCCTGATGAAATTTAGCAATCAGCGCTCCCATCACGTGAGCGTTTTCCATATTCATATCGCTGCCTGGACCATAAAGAGTAGCCGGTACAATGGTAATGGCATCCAAGCCATATTGCCGTCGATAGGTCTGACATAATTTCATCCCGGCCAATTTGGCGATTGAATATGGCTCGCTGGTTTCTTCCATCACACCTGTCCCGAGAGAGTTTTCTTGAATCGGCTGTTGAGCCGCTTTTGGATAAATGCAGGAAGCGGCAAAATAAACCAATTTTTTAACTTTGGCCTCATACGCACTGTGAATCACATTATTCTGTGCTTGCAGGTTCTCATAGATAAATTCTGCCGCATGAGCTTGATTAGCCGCAATCCCACCAGAACGTATAGACCCTAAAAAGACATATTCTGGATGAACCTCCTTAAAAAACTTACAAACCCCGACCTGAGATAAGACATCCAGACGGTTACGGGTATTCGTAGTGACATAAGTATAATTTTTAGAGGCGAAATAATTCCAAAGGGAATTTTCTAAACTGTCCTGGTGCCCAATAATCAGAATGCGGCTGTTGCGTTGCATGTTATGAATGCTTCTCCCGGGAGACGCTGGTGACCAGACGCTTAGCGTAATATTCTTCATTGTAAAAATTGCCATGCTCAATAATCAAAGTCGATTTGCCATCCGTTCGCTCAAGAGCATGCTTATAGGCCGGAAAAATGTCCTTGGCTCTATCTAATTCCACCACCTCAATCCATTCAAACAGGTTGCGGAAAGCCTGTGCATAATTATTTACATGCTGGTGCCCTGGATGCACCGGGGCATCGGGCCCTGTTGCCACTCTGATAATGACTTTGATAGGCCACTTCCCGGCGCTAATAGCGGGAATCTTATCTAGCATATTGGTCATATCAGCGGTCGCCAATAACAAAAAATTCTGACGAGGATATACAGATACTGGCATATACCCAGCCAAAGCCATGCCGATAGTAAACTGCATCTGGAAACTTTCATTAATGGGCATTTCAAGGGTA
>JAHFGE010000090.1 GCA_023247575.1 Candidatus Omnitrophota bacterium
GATTATTGACGATATAGACATCGCCTGAGCCTACATGTAAGGGGTTGCCCCCACCAACGGACAACAGGGAGGCCGGGGCCCAGGTGCCAATGCCGACGTTGCCGCTGGTGACCATGAGCGCCGCCTGGATGGCCGTGGTCCCGATGCCCACATTACCCAGCGAGGAAACGTGCATGCGTGTAATACTGGAGGAATCCTGCACCACAAAAGCGCTGGAGCCGTCATTGCTGTCTAAAACAGCCTGTGTATCAGTGGCCGCAGGACAGAGGGTGAAGGAAAAAAAGAAAAAAAGGAAAAAGAAAAAATATCTAAAGTTAAGAGAAGTATGCCGCAGAAAATGGAAGCCGTAATGGTCTTTAAACATTGTTTATATTTATATGTTATTATCATAATAACAAACCCCCTGGCGCATACAATAATTATTTAAAATTTTTTGCTTACCTTTTGGCCAATTTCTCGTCGGGGAATGAGGAAATTATATCATCCCCTCCTGCTGCAGGCGTAATAACAGATGGCGGGCAAGGTCCACGGCATGGGATGAAGCCCCGCCGTGTTCCAGAAAAACACAAAACACCAAATTACTTTTAGGAGAACGCGCATATCCCACCCACCAGGCATGATTGGGTTTATTCATGCCTGCCTGGGCCGTCCCGGTTTTTCCGAACACGGTCATGCCGGTTAAATCATTTAATTCATGCGCTGTGCCGGTCTCGTCGGTCACTACCGATCGTAATCCCTGTTGAATCAGGCGCCAAGTGGCCTCATGCAATCGTACCGTCGGCAATTTTCGAAGATCCACCGGCGGCAAATCCTGGTGATTGATGGCCTTGACGATGCGGGGCCGCAGAATGATCCCGTCATCGGCCACCGCTGCCATCATCACCGTCAATTGCAAAGGGGTGGTCAAGGTATCGCCCTGGCCGATGGAAAAATTCAAAGTGTCGCCGGTGTACCAATGGGGGACAGTTGAATTCAACTGTCCCCCTACATATCCCGCTGCCTCAAACGGCAAATCCACTCCCGTGGCTCGACCTAAGCCTAAAGCTTTCGCATATTGCGCCGTGACCCGGGCCGTCACCATCCGTCCGACGTGAAAAAAATAAACGTTGCAGGAATGCGCGATGGCCTGATTCAAATTTTCCGGTCCATGCACGTGGGAACAGCCGAATCGGGCCCTTCCCAGCAGATAATAACCAGGGCAGTTAAAAGTTTGCTCAGGCGAAATTTTCTTTAATTCCACCGCCGCTAAAGCCAGCGGAATTTTAAATACCGAACCCGGCGGATACGCTGCGGCCACGGCGCGATTGAACAGCGGCGCGGCGGGGTCGTGCAAATAATTATAAAACGCATTCGGATCAAACGACGGCGAAGAGACCATTCCTAAAATATCGCCATTGCTCAAATCCATCACGATCACAGCCCCGGGCCTGGAATCCAGCAATTGGCTGGCAGCCTCCTGAATGCGCTCGTCGATGGTCAGCTGGATGTCTTGACCCTGGCCGGGGTTTTTCAGCCCCAGTAATCTCACTTCCTGACCCCGGCTGTTGATTTCGATCTGACGGCCGCCGGAATCTCCTCTTAAAAGGGCATCATAAGTTTTTTCTACGCCCATTTTTCCGACCACACTGAAAGCAGATCCATAATTTTGCAAAGCTTCAGCTTCATCAGCATCGATTTTTCCCACGTACCCCAGCGCATGGGCATCCTGGGACCCAAAAGGATAGGTACGCTCATAACTTTCTTGCACCACCAGCCCGGGATAGAAAAAACGGTTCTCTTCGATGGCGATGGCCGTTGGACGGCCGATGTTTTCGGCCAGGATGACGGGAGTAAAAGGGGTCTTTTGTTTTTTCAAAAATTGGTTCTTCAATTCTTTTTTTAATACCCCTGACAAAAAATTAAACAGGGCATCCTGATCCTGCACATCCTGTCCAATCACCGCCACGTGATAAACTAAATGGCTGTCCGCCAGCACCGTCCCGCGGCGGTCGACCATCATACCACGCGGACCTTCCAGGGGAATGACGCGGATGCGGTTATGGACGCTTTGATCGTAATAGTGCTCGCCTCTGATAATCTGCAGGTACACCAGTACCACGACGATCAGACCCAAAAGAACAAAAATAAAATTTTCGATGATTTTAATGCGCATAGATACCAAATTTGAAATCTTTAAAACTCTAAACCCTAAATTCTAAACAATGATCAAAATTCAAATGAACAAAATTCAAAACATTTCGAACATTAATACTTTTGGTCATTTGCCTCGCACCGAGTGCTTTGCTAAAGGTGCTCGGCACGAGGTGAATTTGTTTAGAGTTTAGAATTTAGGGTTTAGAGTTTTATAATTTAAGCCCTATCGCTACATCCCGCAGGCGATTGAAAACAAACGTGACGGCCACCATGGTCGTGAGCAATTGCGGAAAAAAAACATTGGTGAATAATTCCGCCCCATGCACATCGTGGCGCATCAAATACAACAAAACCTCGACGATAAAACTTCCTGCCAGAACCAAAAAAGCCACTGCCGCTCTGGAGAAAGGCGATCCGGGCTGATAAAAATTCCGCCGCACCAGGGTGGTCACATAAGCCGCGCAAAGAAAAATAAATACATGCGTCCCCCAAAGCTCGAGACCGACGATGTCCTTGAGCAGCCCTGCGATCAAGGCGGCCGCGATACTGTAACGGATACCGGCGTAAAGCCCGAAGAAAACAATCAGCAGCAACAGCAGCTGCGGCTGGCCCCAGGGGCCAAAGAGATCATAGAGGATAAATTCCAAAATAAAAAAAAGATAGGCCAGAAGGGCAATGATAATAATGCGTTTCATAGGACTCATCTATGTCATTCCCGAATGTATTTATCGGGAATCTAGTGCTTGCAAGTTCTAGGTTCCCGATAGTCCCGCCATGGCGGGACGGGAACGACAATATTCTTTAACAGTTCCGCCTCCTTGCGCCTCATGCGGGCCATATCCTGCGATTTATGATCATCATAACCGGCCAAGTGCAAAAGGCCATGAATCACATACAGAAGCAATTCGTGTTCGGTGGTGGTTTGATATTTTTTTGCATTGATTTGGGCCATGGATGGACAAATAACGATTTCGCCAAAAAGTTTGTCATCCCCGAATGTATTAATCGGGGATCCAGAAGTTCTAGATTCCCGCTTTCGCGGGAATGACATGTCCTTATAATCAAACGCCAATACATCCGTCGGGTCATCGTGCCCCAGATATTCCCTATTCATGCGACGCATACGTTGAGGCCCCACAAAAACAATGGAAATATCTGTGTACGTACGGGCGATCCGGCGGATCGCCCCTACGACGATATGTATTGTTTGGATAATTTTCTTCGATGGAACGGGAACTTTTTTTTGAAGATTCTGGATGGAAATGTTCATATTTATTGTCATGCCCGAATGTTGTTATCGGGCATCTAGCCCTTCAGCAAGTTCTAGATCCCCGATTAATATCACCGCCCCTGGCGGGATCCCGTCCGAAGGCGGGACATTCGGGGATGACATTATGTTTTATTCTCCGGATATTTGACACGGCCGTGATACATGGCGCTTAACACCCGCACAAAACTGGAAGCAATCACATCAATCTCCCGCAGAGTCAGGTCACATTCATCCAACTGGCCATCGATAAACTTATTATTGATGACTTTGCGCACCACGTCCCCGATTTTTTGAGGGGAGTGATCCTCCATGGGGCGGGTGGCCCCCTCGACGGAATCAGCCAGCATCACAATCGCCGTCTCTTTACTTCGGGGTTTGGGCCCCGGATAACGGTAATCCTGCTCCCTGACCTGCTGGGCATCGGCTTCCGTTAAAGCTTTCTGATAAAAATAATGAATGAGGCCGGTCCCTTGGTGTTCAAGAATGAAATCCATGATCCGCTGGTTTAATTTAAATTGCCTGGCCAGCTCCACCCCTTCCTTGACGTGATTCAGGATGACCAGACGGCTCATGGAAGGCTCGAGGGTATCGTGCTTATTGCCTATCATCATCTGGTTTTCGGTAAAATATTCCGGCTTAACCATTTTTCCAATATCGTGATAATAAGACCCCACTCTGGTCAATAACGCATGCGCCCCAATGGCATCCGCGGCGGCTTCAGCCAGATTACTGACAATCAGACAATGATGATAGGTGCCCGGGGCCTCCACGACCAGACGCTTTAATAAAGGATGCGACAGGTCCGAGAGTTCCAGCAAGGTAAAATTGGTAATCTCTCCAAAAATACTTTCAAAAATTTTCAGACCCGCCCCCGCCAACACAGCGCAGACGATGCCATTGAGAAAAAGAGGCTTGAGTACGGCTGTGAGATAAAGCCATCTGAAGTCCATCGCCACTAAAAGAGCGCAGACCAATTGAACCAGTCCTATTAAAAGACCGGCTTTCAAGAATACCGCCCGGGTCCGTGCATTCAAAACGGCATAGGCCCCGCACAGGCTTCCTATAAAGAAAACCATGGTCTGCGATAAAGTAAAACCCGCCATCAGGCCGATGACACTGCTGGCCATAAAGGACAGGGCCAGTGACAGCTGCACATCATTATAAAGCAGGGTCGTAATCATAGCGACGGAGGCTACCGGAATATAGAATAAAGAAAACATGGCATACGACTGCAGAATGTGGGTGGCGAACATCAAAATCACCAACAGCAAGGTCAAATGCAGGAAAACCCGCCCGCTGGTTTTACGAACATAAAACAGGTGCAGGCCGAAAAAGAAAAACAACAGAGGGATCATTAAAGAAAGGCCGGCAAAGTAACAAAAAGTAAGCGTGGCCAACAAGGTCACGGCCAGCATGATTTTTTGATCGATGGAAATGTTTTTACCGACCGTTGGTGGATTGACCATAAGCCTCGATGATTTTTTGGACCAGCTCGTGGCGGACGGTGTCTGCGCTGGTCAAATGGATAAATTTGATTTCCGGCACATGTCCCAGCACTTTATACGCTTCGGCCAGACCATTGACTTCACTGGTGGGCAAATCACTCTGGGTCACATCCCCGTCGACCACAACTTTGGAATCAAACCCCATACGGGTTAAAAACATTTTCATCTGGTCGGGCCGGCAGTTCTGGGCCTCATCCAGAATCACAAAAGCTTCGTTGAGGGTACGGCCGCGCATAAAAGCCAGAGGGGCCACTTCAATAATACTCTGTTCGGTATAATGCTCCACCGTATCGGCCTCCATCATATCGTAGAGGGCATCATAAAGCGGCCGCAAGTAAGGCAGGACTTTTTCTTCCATGCTGCCGGGCAGAAAGCCCAAATTCTCCCCCGCCTCCACCGCCGGACGGGTCAGAATGATGCGCCGCACCAGGCCCTTTTTAAGCGCATTGACGGCCATGGCGATGGCCAAATAGGTTTTGCCGGTGCCGGCCGGGCCTATGCAAAAAACCAAATCGTGGTTCTTGATCGCCTCCACGTACTCAATCTGCCCCTTGGTTTTAGGAGTCACCACGCCTCCCTTGACGGAGACTTCAATCTTTTCCTTGGCCAGGCGTTTAAAATCAATGAATTTTTCTTTCTCGACGAGTCTTAAGGCATAAATAATATCGGCTTTTTTGACGTCTTTGCCTTTTTCGACAAAGGTCATCAAATAATTCAACAGCTCATTGGCATGATTGACCTGGGGCTGGGGGCCGGAAATTTTAATCCCGTCCTGGGAACGGATGATCTTGATGCCCAGCTCTTTTTCGATGATTTTCAGGTTTTGATCGTAGCGGCCAAACAGAAGCTGCAGATCGCGGTTGTTATCGAATTGTAATTGGAATTCCATGAGGTTTGTCATTCTGACCCCGCCATACAGTTTGGCGGGGGAAGAATCTTAATATGACTGAGATCCTTCGGCCGTTGCCTCAGGATGACACCGACATTACGTCGGTGTCATTTTCCTTCTGGAATAGTCAAGACGGTCCTGGGCTTTAAATAATTAGGATTTTTGATTTTATCCTTATTAGCCTCGTAGATTTTGACCCACTTGCCATAGGATCCATAAAACTTTTTGGCAATCTTTTGTAACGTATCATCTTTTTGCACCGTGTAAGTCGTGGCCCTCGCCGCGGGTTGTTCAACCGCTGTAGTTGCAGGCCCCCCCGCCTGTGGCGGGGCAGTCACATCTTTATTGGGCGCTTCAGACGCCGGGGCCGGTACCGTCGGAGCTGGCCCCGACGGTACCGTCGGGGCTGGTGCAGATGCCTGAGCTGCCGGCGCTCCACTCTCGGGAGCGGGCTTGGTTATTTCGAGCACATAAATTTGACGGGTTTTCTTCTGCGGCTCGATATATTGAGGGGTTCCTGCTAAATAACCTGCATTACCAGAACCTTTTTCAATACCCACACGGTCTTTGGTCATCACATAGGTGCGGGCCTGAAGTCCACAACCGGTGACAAAAGCCAGTAACGCCATACAACCTAAAAGTCTTAGTAGCATGTGTCTCTCCTTAGTCTTAAA